>JAXJVI010000109.1:0-24582 GCA_036308615.1 Acutalibacteraceae bacterium
AACAAGAAAAAGTCCTGAAATCGTAAGATTTCAGGACTTTTTGGTGGAGATAAGCGGGATAGAACCGCTGACCTCTTGAATGCCATTCAAGCGCTCTCCCGAATAATACAGTTACACACCCCTAATTATGCCTTAATATATCGTGATGCTCTCGACGATCCAATTCGTTTTATCGAGCCGCTTTTTACCATTGCGCCGAGGACGGCCTCAACGGTTGTCGGGCTGACATCGGGAAGAATTTTACATATCTCCGCTTTGGAAAGCGGCGTCAGGCTATTTAATACCGTAGCCTCCACACGAGCTTTCTTTGTAATCTTTTTTCCGTGAAGAACCGCAAAACGCTTATCAAGTTCTTTATAGCACATATAAAGGGTGGATAAGAAGTTTTCAATAAATGGGAAATAACTGTTTTCATTTGATTCCCAACCGTATGAGGATTGACGGAGAGATTCATAATAATAGGCTTTGTAATTATTGATTTGTTCCTCAAAGGACACATACTTTCCTGCGTCAAAGCCATTTTTATACAGAAGCAATAGCGAAAGCAACCGTGACATTCTGCCGTTACCGTCACGGAAAGGGTGTATGCAAAGGAAATCCAAAATAACGCAAGGGATTAATAAGAGTTGATTTATATTGGCGTTGCTGCGAGCTTCTATATAAGCTAATTCTAATTGCTCCATTGCCCTTGGCGTTTCGCTTGCGGGAGTAGGGCGGAAACGAACCCGCCTGTTACCGTCAGCATCAATTTCTAAAATAACATTATCGTCCGTCTTGTACTGACCGCCATATTCATAGCCGGTAAAACTCATCATCATTTCGTGAAGACGTAAAATATCACTCTGCCTGAATTCAATATGCTCATACCCTAAATGAATTTCATTCAGCGCGTCTCTATAACCGGCGATTTCCGCTTCGTTGTGATTTAACGGAGCGCTGTTTTGGTTAACAATCGCAGCAATACGCTCATCACTCGTCACAATGCCTTCGATTGCATTGGAACTCTTTATAGACTGTACCTTTGCAACGGCTTCCAATTCCGTAAAGATCTGCGTATATTCCTCCTTCCTCACACTTGCCATTGTTTTTAAAGAAGAAATACTTGATGTTAGGTTTACAAGGTTTGCGGGCAGCAAACCGTTATTTAAAAAAGCGTAATCAAATTTTCTCATACAGCACCGACCTTTCTGCATATAATTATAATATATTATATGCAGAAAATCAAGGTGCTACTCTAATTATCTGCATATACATATAAATATTACAATATGCAGATGATGACTTAATATAAGTAACCGTACAAAAAATGTTATATAATAACACAGTATTCAGAAAAAGATATCGCCATATTAAAGGAGCAGGAGAAAATTGTCAAATATATTCATTCGTGGCTTCTTTTGATAATTAATTTTTGAATCCGCACATTCGATTATTATCATTATATCAATTACAATGATTATAACGACTCAAATTTCATAGGAGGTTTTGATTATGGAAAGGATAATTTACGATGAGAAAAACGGGCTGTGGTATGAGCTGCAAGGTAACTATTATTTGCCGTACCTGAAACCACCGATGGAACAGCAGGTGCATATCGGCATTTGGGGACAGCGGCACTTGCAGTATATCAAGCGATATCGTAAGGTATTATATCTCAATCTGCTAACAAGTGGCAAGCTGAATGAATACCTTGCCGAAATTGACCGGCAAGCGGAGGAAATGTTCAATCAGCTTGTTAAGCAATATGCTAAAACTATGAGTGTAACGGAGCAATTAAAGGCTGAAAATCAAATGAAGTGGGTCTCTCTTATGAACAACATTCGCGCCTGTGCTATTGAGGTAGTAAATACTGAAATAATTTACTCATAAAAACCGCCTGTCGCAAGTTTTATATCTGCGGCAGGCGGTTTTTTATCGATGTCTTTAAATGTAAAAATTAACCCTCAGTTCTACCGAGGAAAGAAAATAATGAGATAAAAAGTACCGCCCACAGCAAGTATAGGTGCTCTAATCCGTAACAAACATTTCCGTCTCGCCGTTTTTTGCAAGCATTACCGCCGCCGACAGCAGATACTTCAAATGCTTTTCGGGAGTATCAAGGTCAATTCCAAAATCCTCCTTTATTTTTCTAATGCGGTAAAGCACCGTATTTCGGTGGGTATAAAGTCTTTCACAGGTTTCATTAAGCGAGCGGTGGCAACAAAGATAGGTATACAGCGTCTTCAAAAGCTCCCCCGAATTTTTGCGGTCATACTCGTTTAACGCCGTTATCTCATTTGTAATAATTCCGTCCTCGGCAAGCTTATTAAGGGAGATAATAAGGCTGTACCTACCTGCTGTTTCAAGGAATCCTGTCCTTCCACTCAGCAAAAGATAATCGAGGACAGCGGACACTGTTTTATACATTTTCTCTATTGCAAATATACTCTCAAGCTGTTCCGAAAGCACAATGCCAAGCCCTTCGTTTTTCGCGGTATCACGCAATAAATTTATATCGTGATCCTTATGAATAAACAGTATTATCCTATCCTTATACACAAAGGGATGCGAGCCGTGAAAACCGCTTTCAAGCTCCTTACGCAGAAAATCGTCCGCAAGCTCCCTGCCGTCACAATTGCAAAGGTCAACAAGTGCAAAGCGTTCGGGATGAAAGTGTGAAAGATAGGTTGTCTGAGCCTGAAGACTGAAATGCTCCCTGTCCGAAAACTCACCGTTTAAAAGGGAAATAAGAATTTCCTCTGCACTGTTTGAGGCAATCTGCCGCCGTTCAAGGCAAAGCTGTTTTGAGATAAGCGCCGCCGCAAACATAAGCTCTTCATCCGTGCAAACAGCCGAATCCGACAGATTGAAGACGCAAATCATATACCCTATCATTGCCTTACCGCTTTCGAGAATCAGGACGCGGTAATTTTTATTGTTTATCCCAAAGGAAAACGCTCCGTTCTCTGCCGTTTCCGCCCTTTCGCTTATCGCCGCCGACGCCGCGAAGGATAGCTCGCTGTGGCTTATTGCCGTCCTGTACTCTTCATAATCGCTTCCGTTTGCCGCAAAGCTCGCGGCGATGTGAAAGGCTTCGTCCACTATTATAACGGGACAGCCCATAAGCATACTCACCGTCTCTGTAAGCGCCGAAAGCGAATTGTTCTGTAAAAATGAGTTTAATACCTCGTCCTTAAACATAAAGCACCTCTTTTGTGCTTAAAGCACAATCAATGTTGCTTTAATTATACTTCGGGATTATTGAAAAATCAAGTATTCGGCATATAATAATAGATGTAAAAAGGAATAAGGGTTCGGTAAAACAAATACATACCGAGCAAATAATTTGGGGATGATACCAATGTGTTATAAAGGTTTAGTTCAGCCTTCGGTCGGCTGAAGAAAAGGAAGACCGAACATATTAATAATATATTTGGAGGCTTTTTTATGTTTGAAATGAGACCTTATTCAAGAAAAAATAATTCAGTTCACAATCCGTTCCGTGAAATGGAAGAATTTGAAAGAAGCTTTTTCGGCGCGCCGTTCGGCTTTTTCGACAGCGGTATGGACGCCTTTAAGACAGATGTTAAGGATGAGGGCGATCGCTACGAGTTAGAGGCAGACCTGCCCGGCTTTGACAAAAAGGACATTCACCTTGACATTAACGGAGATACCTTGACCGTCCGCGCCGAAAGACATTCGGAGCACGAGGAAAAGGACAAGAAGGGCAAATATGTACGCTGTGAGCGCTCCTACGGCTCATACAGCCGTGACTTTGATTTGTCAGGCGTAAAGGCGGATGAAATCAAGGCAAAATACGAAAACGGTGTCCTTAAGCTCACAATGCCTAAGAAGACCGAAGCACTTCCCGAATCAAGGCATTTGGAAATTGAATAATAAAAACGGGGCTGTCGCAAAGACAACCCTGTTTTTATGTCGCAGTTCACGAAAAAGGCGATTATCGACGCATTTTGTAGCTTACATATGAGCGGCAGTTAAGTAAAATCACGGTTAAGGATGTTGTTACGCGGTGCTTGGTCAACCGCAGCACTGCGGTAAATTGAACGATTATTTTGCTTCTTTCTGTTTATCGAAATTTTCGAGAAATTCACCAAAAACAATGTTCTCGGCCTTTTTGCGGGCGGCAACTGCGTCATCGTAATTTTTAAAATATCCGAGTCTTTGTCTCTTACGCCGAAAGACGATAATAGCTTCCCATAGCCCTTTACGGCGGTCAAAGTATACACCGCGGCATCCGCTTGTGTTTGCGGCGGACGGCGTCATATCTTTAATTTTCGCAAGCTGTGTGCCGTCAACATATCCGGCATTTTCCCGTGCACGGGCGGCATTATGCTTGGCGGCACATTCTGCACAGCTGTTTTCGGCTCCCGAAGTCAATGTATCTGTAGCCTTATAGGTGACATTGCCACAATCACATAAACATTCCCATAGATGAACCCGTCTTTTGCCACGGCTCATATATTTGTCCGAACGACCGACAACGGTTAATTTTCCTATGTGCTGTCCGGTCAAATCATGAAGCTTTTTACATCCGCAGCTTGTTGTATGACCGCACCGCAAATTAGAACCGAGTACAACAGTTTCGTTTCCGCATTCACATCGGCACAGCCAGTAGTCGCCGTTCGTTTTACATTTCTGCGGCTTTTCAGCCCGCTTTAAAACGATCAGCTTGCCAAAGTGCTGACCGCATAAATCTTTTTCACTCATTGCCGTTGCAATTCAGGTATTGGCGACTAAATAATCCTTGGCTTCGCTTTCGGAATTGAAATTCACTTCTCGGTCTGTAAGATAATTTACGGCATCATTCCATTCGTGAAGCGAATATTCCTTAGTGTCAATTTTGTTTATGTATTTGCGCAGTATTTTCGGGTTATCCGTAAACCTTAAATCCGAAAGATACATACACCCTGTTTTGTCTGCCAAATATTCCAATAATCCCTGCTTCATAAATAAAGCTCCTGTTTTCAAAATTCTTAATTTACGGCAAAGGGGCTGTCGCATTAAAGGCAATTTGCAGAAATCAGTGCCTCCCTCTGACGAGGGAGGTGGCACAGCTTTGCTGTGACGGAGGGAGAGAAGGGGTAAAGCCGCATAAAAATGCAACTTTTTCTCTCCCTCAGTTTCGCTACGCTCAACAGCTCCCTCGTCAGAGGGAGCCTTGAATTTAATAAAACTATTTCAGTTTGTGCAATTTTACCTTAACGCGACAGCCCCGTATCTTTAGCTGTTATCGGCTTTTGAGCGTTTCTTTATCAATACAGACGACAAAACAATAACCGCAAGGCTTATAATGCAAACCGACAGCCATATTACGATATTACTGTTGTCACCTGTCTTGGGCGGCTTAGGGTCGGTAGGCTCTGTCGGCAGCTCCTCAACCTTAAACTGCCAATCAAGATATCCCACAGCTTCTTTGAATTGATTTCCCATATCTGCGGGAACATCAAGGGTTACATTAAGCTTGATTTCTCCGCCCGAATAAACCGTGCCGAGATAAACCCAATCGGTAAGCCCCGCGGTCTGATCGGAGGGTGCGTCAAACAAATTTGAAGTGCCGTCCTGCAAGACCTTCAGGTTCATCTGTGAAAGAAACTCCTTTGAGTCCTCGTGTGCACATAAAGACTTCAGGTATAATTTGATTTTAACATTGTTTTTTACATCATTTTTGATTACAATCTGCTGTGTGATGCTGTCGCCCGGCATAACGCCCTTAAAATCCGAAAACAGGTCGGTGGGCGAATAATTACTTCCGGGTGCGAAAATAAATCTTTTTGCCTCTTCCTCATAGGTAACCGTTCCCTGAGCAAATACGGTTACGGAAAAGCTAAGGGTAAGAGCAAGGGCGGCAAGCAATAATACTGTTTTTTTAATAAATCTTTTCATTGCCGTCCCTCCTTAAACATTCGGAACACCGGTGATGTTACCATCTGTGACGGTAACGCCCCATTGTTCTGTAACGACATTTGACGGTACGGACTGTATCGCCGAAGCTATAATTTCAACCGAAAGATGATAGCCCTCGGGTGCCTTGCCGTCAATCACCCTACATTCCTTTATCAGCTGCGGGGTCTCGCTGTCAGGAGCTACGGGAGCTTTGCAATAATAAAATCCGTTGCTGTCGGTAAGCCAGTTTTCGCCGAAATTGTCTGCAAGGGTGATAGTATAATCGGCGTCTTTTTGCGGTACAGTGGCATATACATTGCCGCCATCGTCAACCCATGTTGCTATAATTGCCGCCCTGATATACGCATCGGTGTTTCCCTTGTTTTTGATTTTAACATCTGATTTAATGTTGTCCTCAAATTTTTCGTTGACCTCACACGAAATCTGTGCCGGATTAAATGTATTTTCCACCTTGCCTGTATTCGTAAATATAAATGCCAGCGTTGTCCCGACAGACAATGCAATTACCGAAAACAAGGAGACAAGCAGAATTATATTTTTTCTGCGAACCGTATACTTTTTATTTTGAACTGCTTTGTTCTGACTGTTCTGTTTACTCATACCGCCTGCCTCCTTCAGTTGAATTTATTGACTTTAAAGGAATCTCCGTCAAGCCATTTTTCTTCCGCACGCTTATTAGTGAAAGTGATTTCATTTAAGGCCGCATCGGTTTTAAGCGTTACCTTCACGCCGTTTGATACATCAGTATGTTCCAATCCCGTTGATACGCTTTCAAAGCTGTATCTCCATGCCCAATCGGTGATTTCGGTTACGGTGTAATCCTTTCCCGGTTTTAAGCCGCTGACCGTTACTGAACCGCTGCCGTGAACGGAAACTGTCAAGTCCACACCGTCGCCGGTAACCTTGAAAAAGAACGTTTGATTTACATCTATGGAATAATCAGCGTTTTCAGGGTATGACTTTTTAATGGTTAAATCTGTATTGTTTGCCTCAAACTTTGCATAATAAATATCTTCTTCGTAAAGTCTGTCAGCGTTTTTCTGCGGCAGTATCTTTCCGGTGTTGCTATCAATCCACGATGAATCTACAGGAATTGTGCAAACCTCATCCAAATACCAACCAACAAATTTATAACCATCATCAGGTGTTGGAATAGAGCCGTTTACAGGGCCGCTGATAACAAGTACATTTTCAGAACCAATGCTAACCTTACCGCTACCAACGGGCACATACTGAATTGTGATATTCTTTTCCTGATAATAGAAAATAATAACATTTCTTTCGGAAGTAGCGGCAAGGGTAAGCGCTCTTGTGGGTGTGCCGATCGACTCATATCCATCAATATCGAGATAGGTTTCAGACACTTGTTGACCGTAAATTCCGCTTTCGGTCTTTTCGGTTGCTAAAACCTTATTTGTACCGTTTTCAAGGTATTTAACCGTATAATTAACTTCAATACGGTCATAGAAAAGCTCTATCAGCAAGCCATTGGCCGTCAATGTACCCGATACGGTTGTTCCTGTGACAGGGGTCACTACATCATTAACCTTTGATTTAGAGCCGATAAACTCAAAACCTGAAACGGTAAGAGCTTCGGCAGAATATACGCTGTTAATATCGCCAACTGATTCTATAGAACGGTATTCGGTATATCCGCCACCTGAAAGATTTTGAACATAGTGGACGATACGGTAGTAAGCGTGGTTGTTATCTTTGGTATAATAGAAAGTAATAACATTTTCATCTGCGTTATTAGCAGAAAGAACAAGGCGCTTTTGATATGCGTCAGGCATATAACCCGAAATCGGTTCAAACACTTCAGTTACAACTGCCTTTTTGTTGTCTGTAACAGATTTAGTGGTCAGCAGTTCCTTTCCGGTCGCTTCATCTATATACCGAACCGTATAAGGCACCGATTCCTTTTCTACATACCAAAATGTAAATACATTGTCACCGTCAACGCTCATTGTTACGGTATGGCTATTGGTTGTCGGGAAATAACCCTCTTGATAATCCGAATAAAGGTCAGAGCCGCCCTTTGCAAGAAATGTCTTATTCATTCCGGCAAGTGTACTGCCAATAGTGGGATCGGCTATCTGTGTATCTGTGCCCTGTAATTTGTAATAAACCTCATATTTTACGGCAACCTTTGAACTCCACTTTGCGTAAATGTTCATATCTTGATGGATGGGGATACTGTTAAATACAAATGCCTTTTCTGTGCCGTCCTCATCAACATAGAACCATCCGGCAAAGGTATAATTGCCGTTTTCAACAGCTTCATCAGGTGCAGATGCTAAATTATTATGATCGACAAGCTGCGTCGTTCCGATTTGTTTTGACAAAGTGGCGTCAAGATAGATATTTACTTTGTGCTGAACAGGCGCCCATTTTGCATAAAGGGTTAAATCGCCGTTGGGCATTGCAGCAGTAGAAAAATCAAATTTGGTTCCGTCAAAACATTCCGGTGTTGTGTACCATCCGGCAAAATAATAAGCATTAGGCTCTAATGTTGACGGATATTCAGGAGTAAAGCTGCTAACCAAATTTCCGTTGTTATCCTTAACATCTTTAACAGGATATTGATACATAATATCTGATACCGTTTTCACAATGGTATTGATATTTTGAAACTTCAAATCATAGCGATTACGGGTATAGTATAGGAATACATTACTATCGGAAGTTACTACACCATTGGATACGGGCGACATACCCATAATTTCTTTTTGATTCCAGCTACCACTGGAATTTACTTCTTGATAATACAGTTCGCTCTTATCATAATAAACTCCATTGCGAAGAATACGATCATTTCCGTTAGCTGCACTTGTTTGGTCAAAGCTCTCGAACATATAATAAAGATATGTTTTTGAACCGCCGGTAACAGCCTTGGCATATTTCAAATTATCAGAAGTATCACACAAATCTGCGGTCATATTGATACGCTTTGAAACAGCGGTAGAGCTAACTCCGTCAATATTCCAACCTCTAAATGTAATATCGGGGAAGTTGGCAGCAGTAGGCCACACATTGCCGATGGTTTGCTCATATTTAGCGGTAACAACAAAAATTACATTGTCGTCACGGTTTTGGTTGCACGAATCATCGTGAGTATGTGTCAGTTTAGTGCAAACACTATAACAACTGTCTGTGTGACTGTGTTCACTTTCGCCACAAGAATAGAGGTAACAACCGTCTGTATGAGTATGTAAACTATCCTTGTAGCAATCATCAGAATGGATATGCTCTTCAAGATTTTCTTTACAACAAGTATTATTGTGTTCGCTATGAGTGCAGGAAAAAGCTATTTTAACTTCATTACCACTTGATTCGTACCACTGACCATCGTAATCAGAGCAATACCAATCATCACCGATTTTCACATAATAATGTGTAGTAGTTGAAAAAATTCCGGTAGAATAACTATAAAGACCGTTTCCGAGATTTTTCATTTCAGATTCTGACTTACCACCGTGATTATTATCCAGAATCAAAGTGCCTTTTTCTGCTTTATAACAACCAAGAGTATGAGTGTGATTACAGCAATTACTACTATGTGTATGTTCATAATCAAATCCGCATATACGGCAATCTTCTGTATGTGCTGTATGCTCGGTCAAAGCACAATTAAGTGATTTCTCACAACTATCATTATGAGTATGTTCTTTAATAGGACAAATAAGCGTACTATTACAATTTGTGCCGTGAGTATATTCCTCAATTACACAAGTCCCGCTAATACCGGTAAAATAGACGGTATATACATTTCTTGTATAATAGACATTTACAACGGTAGAGCCGTCACCTTCAACAACAACATTCTTATCAGTTCTTGCTTCATTGTAGGTGAAATACCTTCTTTCATCAACTTGGCTACCGTCAACAGTAGTTGTGGTTATTGAAGATGGAATATTATCCGAACCACTTACAACATCACCGGACATAACCGTCCCATCTAAAACGCCGTTATTATTTGCACCGACAATTTGAGAACCCCAGAAGCTGCATCCATTATCATCCGCATTTTCTTTCCAATAAACAACGGTATATGATGTTTCGTCTTGCCGCCAAATTGCCGAATAGGTTAAGCTTACATTAGGAATAGCGATTTGTTCGCCGTCATTGATGTCATACTGTGCTTTTTGTGTTTCGGTAGGCTCAACACCGTCAACACCAACTAATTCCCATCCGGCAAAGACATATCCGGCACGGGTAGGATCATTAGCACCGATTGTCGCACCGTAACGGGCATAGATAGGCTCTACGCCGTAACCGCCGCCCAAGTCAAAGTCAACAAGATAATAATTACGGTCATAGTAAACCTCAATAACGGTACTGCCGTCCGCTGCAACTGTTAAATGCTCATAATAAAGGGCAGAAAATCCGTCAATATCAATGTCACATTTTCCAACTTGCGAACCGGTATATTGCTGTCCGTTAGTTTCGAGGTGAAGCTCATAATTATCGTCCAAAATGTTTTGCGTATAATGACGAACTGTATAATTCACCAATACAGGACGGTAAACAACATCAATTACCTTATCCTCGGTAAGACTTGCATAGTTAAGTTCAACATTTTTTGCCTCGACATAAGTATCGCCTTGCAAGATATAAGGAGCATATCCTATAACGGTAGGGCTAACAGCCGCATAATTAAAAGCGCCACCATATTCAATGGTTGCCATAAAAGGCTCAAATGCAAGCGAATTGTCCTCATATTTATAGTTGATAACAATATTACAACTTTTCAGTTCTTCATCAGCAGCCAATGATGCATTGTTATTTGCAGTTCTTAATATGTAACGTGCCTTAGCCGGAGCAGAAGTTTCGGAGATTTCTTCTGTCTTTTCATATGTAATGGGTACATTATAGGAAACATTGACGGTTAATGCATTGCTCAAATAGTCATTTGCACCGTCTGTAGCTTTACATCTCAAATAAGCACTACCATTTGTGTCAAGCAAACTGCCGATCAGGGCATAAGATACGATACAAAAATCTTTTGTATAACCCTTAATGTTTACCCATTTATCGCTTTCCTCATCAACACGAATCTGCCAACGATACGAAAGAGAATCAGAGCCAGATGCAGAGGTTGTTAATGTGATTTTTTCATCTTCCGTCAAAACCAAATCATCAACCTTTTGTCCGTTATAGAGGATGCTTATTGGTGTAACTTGTGTTGCGTTAGCTCCAACACCACTAATAGGAATTGCAGTAAAAATCATAGTCAGGGCAAGGAATAAGGACAATATTCTGCTTTTGCTTAATCTTTTCATTGTAATCGGTATCCTCCTTACTCCGCACTCGGCCAACCGACGGCGACTGTCGCGCTGTCGCCGTTATTCGCCGACTGGGTTGCCTCAGCATCAATCTTGATTTCAACCTTGCTGTTTTGATAGATATTGCTCATACTGTCGGCGAAAATCACATTTGTGATTATCGGCACGGTTTCTTCGCCCGCCGCCAAAGGTCCGTTATAATAATACCAGCCGTCCTTTTCGGTCCAGTCCTTAAGATTTATATCATAGGTCACTAAGGAAAGGTCGGTTTCCACTGCCTTATCCTCGGCAAGAATAATGCTTTTGGCAAGCTTTATACGGACAAAGGCGGGCTGATCTCCGGTATTTTCAACCGTTACGATTTTTGAAACCTCGCTTGCGGGCATAATTACGATTTGGTCGTTTTCAAAGGGAACAAGGGTTGTGCCGTCCTCCGCCAAAGCCCTTTCCTTTAAAGCGATTTTAACATTTCCCGCGGTCACAACATTGGTTGCCGTGTCCTCCGAGGTGAAATACGCCAGAGTGCCTAACGCCGATACGGCTATCACCCCTATGATCAAAGTAAAGACTAAAATCTTCCGTTTCATATAAATATTCCTTTCCCGTAAGAAATTGTTGAATTATAAAAGCCTTTATAAAAGGACATAAACAGACGTCTTCATAATATATCAAGGCGTCCGTTTATACCCTCCTCCCACAAAGGGAGGAAAGCAAAATGTTTGAAGAAAGAACGGTTATTAATTACCGTATTTTGCAAAAGCCTCTGCGACTGTACCGTAAGATTCCGCAGTCTGAATCGCATGAGCGGTTACATCAATGGTGAAATCCGCTCCTATTTCTTTCATATCGTCATTGTCAAACTCGGCGGGAATTGTAACAGAGGTAAACAGAGCCTCCGTTGACTCGCCGACTGCAAGGACGGTATTGTAATAATAGGAATATGTAAGCGTATTCGCCTCATCATCATAAACAGGCGTGCCTGCAAGAGTCCATTTTTCTTCATCGTGTCCTGCAAATATTGTTGCAAGATCGGTAATATTGTGCTTTTCGGCAGCCGCTGTGAACGCCGCAGCGTCGGACAGGGTTACATCAACACGAATCCACGCATCGTTGTTTCCTACATTTTCAACAATGGGGTCTTTAGCATATTCCACATCGGGAACAGCGGCAGAGGGAGCCGCCCAATGATCCTCAGTAAGAGTAATATCAACATTTCCGAGTGTGAAGGTATTGGTTTTTGCGTCCTTGTCGGTAAAGTACGCAAGTGAAGCTCCGGCTATTGCTACAACCGCAAGTGCGGCAACTAAGCAAAGCGATATGATTTTCTTTTTCATAAATCAAGAGTCCTTTCGTATGTTTTTTGGCTGTTATTAAGCTCAGGCAAAGAGTGCCCAAGCATCAGCGGCGGTGAGATTATCCTTCTGCGCGGCATAAGCGGTGTATACAAGCTTTGCATTAGCCGCATCGTCCATATCGTCTTCTGTGACAGAGTCTTTAATGGTAACCTTATCGTCATTAAGCAAATGCCATTCCTTTGCGGAATCCTCAGCCTTAACCTCGCGGTACCAAACATTAGCGGGAATATCAGTACCGTCACCCTGAGTCCAGCCGTTAGCCTTGGTAAGGGTCGAAGTGTAATCAAGATAGTCAGCCGCGTCGTTTAGTTCTTCGAATTTTACGAAGAGCCAGCAATCGACATTAGTGCCGTCTAATACTGCGACAGTAGGATTCTTATCATATGTCTTACCGGGAATCAACTGTGCCTGCCATGCATCGTTGGAGCCGTTGCCATCCGTATCGGTGTTCCATGTCTCTGTAAGGCTGATTTTAACATCACCTTTGGTAAAGGTGTTTGTGATAGTATTTGTTCTGGCGGTAAGCCATGCCAAAGTACCTCCCACAGCAAAACATAGCACAAGAGCGAATGCAGCAGCCGCAACAGCAATTTTCTTTTTCATAACCGTTGCCTCCTTTCATAAAATAATTAATATATAGGCAGCCTTATCGGCGTTACCCCTAATTAATTTTCCGAGCCCTGCTCGGCGTCCTCCGCCTTTTTCGGCCTAAATAAATCCGGCAAAAAAGCCAAGGCAAGAATAATTATTCCCGCGACTATGGCGATATAAAGACCGGGCGGATTTTGAATATATGACGAAACATATCCGAGATACGGGATACAGAAAACAGGCTTGCCGACAACATTTTTTGAATGCACCAAGCCGCCGTCGGCATACTCATTTGCAATACCCTTTGTTTTAAAGCGAACAACCGAAGTGTCCTCTCCGTCGGGGATTACCTCAACAATCCTGTGGGTTGCCAAGGTGTCCTCGTCAAGCATAAAGGTGATATCGTCGCCGACCTTTAGCTTATTTGTATCAACATTTTTCACATAAAGAAGCGAGCCTACAGGATATTCAGGCTCCATACTCCCCGAAAGGACAGCTAAGGGCTTAAGCCCTGCCAAGCGCACGCCCGCAAGCAAAATTACGAAAATTACAACCGCAATAACCAAAACGGTTGTGACCGTATTCCATACTTTTCTGATTTTGTTAGGCATATAAAGCCCCTCTTTCTGTTTCGTCAACCAAAAGACACAAACGCCCCGCGTGAAATAAGAGTAGAGAGATAATTGTTATTCGTTGTCCGCAGGGAGTTTGTGCCTTTTGCTTGGCGAAACACCGACACAAAGGCATCTACCTTTTGTAAAAGGGAATAAGCGACAGCCAGAACCGCCTTTTTTCTTTTTGCCAGTGTTTACGCTCTGCTCCGCTTGTTCTCCCGATTTCCATATTCAAATATCTAAGCTCGTATTTGAAGCTTGCTATCTGTACAATCAGCCGAACCGATATTAATGCTATTAATATCAACAAAAACACAGCGATTAATAAGTCTTCGATTTCCATAAGCCTCATATCCTTAATCTTGCATTTATAAGGTTATCTTGCCGCGATTTTAAAGGCCAACCCGCCTTTTCTTGTCATTTCAAGCAGAGCTTCCATCTCATTATCATTCATTTTACACTCACTTGCTTTTTCCCGCTCAAGCTCGTTATAGCAGGCTTCGCAAAGCTGTCCGCAACCCTGTAAAAAATATTTTCTGCCTGCAATCGGCGAAGATACGGGAACTTCGGTATTCCTGCCGCATAAAATACATTTTTCTTTCTCTTGATAATTGCTTGCAGAATCGCTCATAAAGCTATCCTCCGAAAAATTGATATTTATACCTTGCGCTTATGGGTGCAAACCGACTCAAAACGATGTGATTACAAGTTTAAAACAATCAAAAAGTAATTTATGGCAACATAATCCGCATTATGTAGTAAAGTCGGTCCTTTTCGCTTTTTTAAATTCAATAAATGCTGCCGAAGCCGCTTTGTCGGAAATTTGAAGGCGCAAAAATCTAAGCCTTTTCATCAAAAATGATAAAAAAGGCTTGTTTATGTTGCTGTAATTTTGATAATCACTTAAAAAATCATACTTTTCGGTAAAAATAGTATTGCAATTATTTCAAATTTGTAGTATTCTAATTATGTAAATTACATTTTCTTGCTGATGTTTATAACATAATGCGGATTATGTCCTTACCGCCTGTTTTGGCGGTTTTTTTCATATTATCAGCCGCATATTTTCCATTCTTTTGCGGTGCTCGGTGCCGGTGGAAATGATATAAATTCGTGTAGTATTGATACTGCTGTGACCGAGAATATCGGCTAACTTTGCAATATCCTTTTCAATTCCGTAAAACACACGGGCGAACAGGTGGCGAAGATTATGCGGAAAGACCTTTTGTGGATTTACGCACGCTTCATTGCAAAGTGCTTTCATTTCCCGCCAAATGTTGGTGCGGCTTATTGGTTTGCCTGTTCGTGTCACAAAGATCATACCGCTTTTTATTCCTTGCTCTGCTGCATAGCGGAGCAACTTTTTTTGCAATTCTTTCACGATAAAGACCGATCGCGTTTTCGCCTTGCAGTTAACAACCGCCTCGCCTTGCCTTACCGACTCGACAGTTATATATTGCAGCTCGCTTACTCTGATTCCCGTACCGCATATCGTTTGCAAAATAAGATTTAACCGCTCGTTGTGCTTATGCTTAGCGGCTCTGCAAAGCCGTGTGTATTCCGCTTTGGTTAGCTCCTTCTCCTCGGGACAGTAGATTTGCTGTTGTAGTTTGATTGACTTTACTTTAAAATCGTGCCAACCGAGAAAAACAAATAGGCTGTTGATTGACGCCAACATAGAATTAACACTCCGCACAGCATAATTCTCTTGTAAATACTTTTTATAGTTGATAACTGTTTCCTTTGTTATTTCAGCACCGTTTACATATACCGCAAATGCCTTTACATCCCGAATATACTTTTCAACCGTCGCTGTACTCCTTTCTTCCAAAATTAAATGCCCTTTAAAGTCGGATATTATTTCTTGTGATAAAAATCTTCCTTTCATTATATTTACCTCCGAGTGTTTTTAATTATTTTACCCGAAAAGTATGAAAACAGAAATTGTCACCGTTTATTTTAAAACAAACAGCGACAACAATCGAATGTGCGGATTTCAAAAATCAAGCGCCGTATTGCTGAGCTTTTTAGCTTTGCAGTACAGCGCTTTTTTCATTTAACCGAAAATGTAACGGTAATCGGTATTTTCTTCAATATATTTTTTCATCTTTTCAAGTGCAGTATAAAATGTCCTCTCCGAAGCCTTATCGGACTTTCGACTGGCAGAGTGAGAAATTTCTTCAAAGGTCATTGGCTTTATTAGGATATAGTCAACTACTCCGTTTTTCAGTATTGCTTTCTTTGTAGACCAACAAGAATCGCAGAAGCCTAAATGCTTGGCAAGAGTACGCTGTTCGCGATGGGTTAATTTGTCATACGCCGCATATAGGGAGTTATACAACACAGCGCGAGAATACAGCTTGTCCGGCTCGGAAGAATAATCGACTGTAACATCCTCATCGGTTTCCTCTCCGTCCTCATCATAGTCCTTGTAAAAGTCCGCACGGCGCTCGTTCAATAAGCCAATCGTAAGGTATTGTTTTACTGTCATATATTCCATTCCAACTTCATCGGCAATTCTTTCTATGGCTTTGTCACTTCCGTTATCGCCGTTTTGGTGGTATATCGCCATAATACGCTTCATAATGGGATAGGTGTCCGGCGTCATTGTTACAACGCCGCTTTGCGCTATGCGGATATATTCCTCAATACTATCCGAGATATACCGTTTTTGAAATGCGACAAACGGAGAGCCTACAGTCGGATCATACTTTTGCAAGGCTGTCCATATTCCGAATACCGCCGCCTGTTTCATATCTGCAAAATGCTCTGCCATAGCATACCTTTCGCAGGCAGATTGCGCTACTCTATTCAGCATAGGCTCTTGGTCGTGCAGATACCACAAGAGATACTTTTCATCATTTTCTGCCAAATAACGGTCAATATATTCCTGCGGCGGCAGCTTTGGCGGTGCAGGAGCAAGACGGTACATACTGCGCTCCAATATGTACCGCTGTTGTTTTAGTATTTCGTTTTGCTGCTGAAGCACGGTATGCACCTCCTCGTTTATCTTTTTAATCGGTTGTTTGTATCAGTATAAAGCTTAACACGTTCCAAATCTCTGTAATACTCCTTTGCGGCGTATATATCGTCTTCCTCTGCCTGTTCCAGTCGCCGCTTTGCCATATCTTGAGCTGCCGCCGCAAATTCTGCCGTAATCGTTCCACGGCTTTTTTCGGAACGAATGGCAGAACAGCGTTTTGTATATGCGGCTCTCAGCGGGTTATCCTTTGCCCGTTCGCTTCTGCCGAGGATAGCCGCATATCTGCGGCAGCTTACTTTTTCGCCGTTATATAACTGCGGCGCTGTGCCGTAAGAACAGTATTTTTGCCGCCTTGCGCTCTGCATAAGAAAATACTTTCCGCAGATTTCGCATCTGCGAGGATAGTGCCCGTAATGCAGTCCTTCAAAGAAATCTGTTACCACAAAGCTGTAATAGCTTTCAAAGGTCATTTTTCGGGCAGTTACAAGAATATCACTGTTTCTCCGTTTGGCAAGTGAAATATATTCTGTATTCAATGGGAATGAAGTCTCACCAAAAGCTTCCGCCGCAATGGGCAGTAAATGCCGCTCATCAAAACGGTCGGCTTCATCTATGCGGGAAACGAACCTTTTTAATTTTTCAAAAACCTTTCGCATATCCTCGGAAATAGAATCGTAAAAGCGTAAAGTAGTTAAAACCGTTGCGAACATCGTTTCACATTTTTTAAACAACTCTTTATCATAAGCCGGAGGGAGTACACCTAAAATAGCTGCACCCTTGTCTATATGAGAAATTGCGCCTTTGCGAGAGAAGTAATCCGATATGGAAACAGCATTTTCTTTTGTAAAAAGCTCCGAAATACGCTTTTTCTCCGACTCAACATCTAAAGTATCAAAGGGTTTTAATTTGGGGAGCGTATTCAGTATACTTTGAATTTCCTCGCCGGCTTTTTCAAAATCTGATTCATTCAAATATCCGATTTCAAGTTGCCGCCTAACCTGCAAAATATATTGCTTGTAAACGGCGATTCTTGCGGCTGTATCGTTTTTATAATATTGATTCAGTAAATGAACGGCATATACTCCGGCGGCGTAGCTCTTGTTTGCGATATACACCCGCCCGTCACGGTAGACAGCAGTAAAATATCCTAAACCTTCGCTCATTTTTCGACCTCCGTATTTTTTATTCATCGTTATATTAAAAAATCTAAAATTTTATGTCGCATCAGCATTAAAGAACGTTTGTTCTGTTTGATTATAGCAGATAATTCTACTGATTTCAAGGGTTTTATGATTGTTGCGCCTTTTATTTTTACCGTGTTGCTTATACCTTACCTTTTTTCGCACATTCCCCCATTAAATAAACAGAGGGGATGCGAAACGCCCCTCCTAAAACAAAATACCGGACAAGCTTCAGCCGTAGGTTCATTACTGCGGCTTTTTTGCTGCCCGAAAACGGAAAGGAGGTTTGAAATCTATGGTTTTAAAAGTCACACCGAAGCAACGGAAAGAAATCACTGCACTTGTACGCAGGTCATGCTGTAACTGCTACAAGGGTAACTGCCTGCTGCTTGATGACGGCGAAGAAACAAAATGCGTACAGCTCATTTCACGGTACGGTATCAACTGCAATTATTTTTTGAAAGCAGTGCTGCCGGCTGAAAAAGAACTGTATTCGGAAATTTTACAGCAAAACGGGGTTACGAGATAACTGCCCCACAAAAGTTATCCAATAATATTTTGAATTGCGCTATGCGCAAGAAAGGAATTAAATTATGAAGTCATTCAAAGAAACAAAAATTATCGGTATTGATCACGGCTACGGCAATATGAAGACAGCTAACCACTGCTTCAAAACAGGCATATCCGACTATGACAGCGAACCGCTTTTCACTGCGGAGATGCTTACCTATAACGGCAGGTATTATCTGATCGGCGAGGGGCACAAAGAATTTGCTCCCGACAAAGCAAAAGACGAGGACTATTATGTCCTCACCCTTACGGCAATTGCAAAGGAACTGAAAGCGGAAAACCTCACCGAAGCACACATTGTGATTGCGGCAGGACTGCCGCTTACTTGGACAAGCGGGCAGAAAGCGGACTTCAAGGCGTATCTCTCAAAAAATGCAGAGGTGGAATTTGTCTATAAGAAAACCGCTTATCACATCTATATCGACGATGTGCGCATTTACCCGCAGGGATATGCCGCTATTGCGAGCTTTGCGACTACGCTGAAAGGCGTAAATTTAATTGCCGACATCGGCAACGGCACAATGAATGTGCTGTATATGATAAACGGCAAACCGCAGCAGGGTAAAATGTTTACCGAAAAATTTGGAACTTATCAGTGTACGCTCAGTATTCGGGAAGTCTTTATGCAGAAAACGCAACGGGAAATCAACGACGCCATAATCGACGAGGTACTGATTACCGGCACGGCGAATATTGCTCCAGCTGACCTTAAAATCATCAAGGGCATTGCGGGCGAATATGTAAAGGACATCTTCCGCAGACTTCGTGATCACGGCTATGACGAAAACACCATGACTCTGTATGTCACCGGTGGCGGCGGTTGCCTTGTAAAGAATTTTGGCAAGGTGAACGCAGACCGTATAAAATTCGTTGATGACATATGCGCCGCCGCAAAGGGATATGAATATTTGGCGGAAGCACAGATAAAATCTGAGGCAAAGGTATGAGCAAGTACCGAATCAATGTGCGCTTTGATACTGATGACCCGAAACAGGCTGAAGCGGTAAAGTTTCTGCAATCACTTGAACATTCCCGCAATGCTTTTATTGTGTCGGCGGTGCTTGACGCTATTTCAGGTAAGAGTGAGCCTAATAACATTTCGCTTGAAGCTATTCGGAAAATCATAAGGGAGGAATTGCAGGAGGTGTCGTTTGTTGCGGCACCTTCTGTTTTTCAGTCGGCAAAGACAGAACTCACCGAAGAAGAACAAGCCGAAAATAAGAAAAGTGTGCTTGATGATCTTGAAATGTTCGGCTGAGCCAAAACGCTGATATTTGGCTCAAAGCTGTTATTTTGACATAAAATTTGAGCCAAGTTGGCTCACCGCAAAGATATGCCCCAATGGGAAAAGAAGCGGTTTTCGGTATTGTACAGCGGAGAAACGCGTTGAAATTACAGTATTTGAGAGCCGTTTATTCATATGCTCTGCGGGGCGTGTCCTACGGTATAACAAGCAGGGAACTTGTACGGCAAGTTCCCAATCAGCTGCCTTTGACGGCTGCTCTCTTTAGGGGCTTGGCACCCCTAAGACCCCGCTGACACAGAAATGTTACAGGTACGCTTTTATAAACCCATTGACAAACGGTCGGTATACCGATATAATGTAATAAAGGAAAGGGCGGTGCAAATGAACCTACAAGAATATATAGATAGCAGAAATATTACCAAATACCATCTGTCACAAATCAGCGGCGTGCCCAAAACGACCGTTATAG
Source organism: Acutalibacteraceae bacterium (assembly GCA_036308615.1). Lineage (GTDB taxonomy): Bacteria > Bacillota > Clostridia > Oscillospirales > Acutalibacteraceae > UBA737. The sequence continues at coordinate 20,199 of JAXJVI010000109.1, forward strand.
ATATTTGCTCCGGTAAAAGTTCTTTGCAAAAATGCTCTGCCCGCACGGTACAGCAGCTTGCAAAAGCTCTTGATTGCACTATGGAATATATTATGTCTTTAGATTCGACGGGTACAGACTACGATAACAAAACCGGTCTCCCGAAAAGCAAAAAATATCTCGAATGTGATCTGCCTCCGTATCTGCAATCTTCTTTGGAAAATATGATTGCTTCTTGGAAAATTGTAGACAGCGGCAAAAAGGACTATCATTGGGATATGTACTGGAGCGAATTAAATGCGGACATTAACTCTGCCGAAGTCGGACAGGAAATATCAAGTGAACAGGCTTGGTATTTGCGTGAAAAATATTTAAGAATGAAACGAGGTGACTAACTGATGATTGATTTTACTAATCTTCCCGTGCGTAACAAGACCTATGCAGGTGCAAACGGCAGCAAGATTTCCGTGCTATATAACAACGAGTTGTATATGCTTAAATTCCCGGCTGTTCCAGCTATCAATAAGGAAATGAGTTATGCAAACGGTTGTATATCGGAATATCTCGGTTGCCATATTTTTGAGAGCATCGGTATTCCGGTGCAAAAGACAATGCTTGGAACTTATACAAAAAACGGAAAGCAAAAGATAGTTGTAGCCTGCAAGGACTTTACTGCAGGCGGTCTTGTACTTCAGGACTTTGCATCCCTCAAAAACACAATTATTGATTCCGCCCATAATGGGTACGGTACTGAACTGAGCGATATTGTAAAAACCTTAGAGGAGCAGACCGCCATTGATCCTAAGTTGCTGACCGACTGGTTTTGGGATATGTTCATTGTGGATGCTTTAATCGGCAATTGGGACAGACACAACGGCAACTGGGGTTTCCTTTATAATCCCGAAACCGATAAAATATCTCTTGCCCCAATCTATGATTGCGGAAGCTGTCTTTTCCCGCAAGCAGATGCGGAAATTATGCGAAAGACTTTGGACGACCCTGCCGAGCTTGAAATCCGTATTTTTGAAAGACCGCTTTCAGGAATTAAAATAAACGGTCAGAAAATTCAATATTTCAGGTTTATTTCCTCTTTGGAAAATAAGGATTGCAACAAGGCGTTAAAAAGAATACTGCCGAGGATTGATATGAATAAGATCTATAGAATCGTTGATGAAACGCCATTTATTTCCGATTTGCAGAAGGAATTTTATAAGACAATGCTTAAAGAGCGAAAGGAACGAATCTTAGATTTTTCTTATCAAAAGCTCCGTAAGCGTGAGCGTTCCAAAAATCGAGAACGCTGAATTTATAACAACTTATTATCAGCAATCAGCCGATGGGATTATTCTCATCGGCTTTTTTGCGCTCAAAATTACAAAAAGAAGGTTTGTATATGAGTATAAATTTAAAAGAAAAGTCTGCCCGCATTGAGCTGCGTGTTACGGCAAAAGAAAAAGGGAAAATACAATCAAAAGCCCAAAAATGCGGGCTGAGCACAACTGAATATGTAAAGCAAAGAGCGTTAGGGTATGAGCCGAGAGGTATTCCGCCTGACGCTCTTTTTCTTTGCCTTGAAAAGCTCGGCGAAATTGCAGACAAAGCGAGTTCACCGAATCTGGACAAGGAAATCAGTGATGTACTGAAAGAAATTACGGCGGCATTTTTGTTGCCGGGAAAGGGGTGATGTATTTTGGCTGTAACAGGCTTTTGGCCGATATATAAGAATTTAAAAGCAACCCTTGACTATGCCGATAACCCTGACAAAACCACCGACCGCAGATATTTGGATGACGATTTATATGCGGCACTTTCTTACGCTGAAAACGATAATAAGACAGACCGTAAAATGTATGTTGGCGGTATCAATTGCTCCAAGCAAAATGCCTATGTCGAAATGATTGCCGTACAGCGGCGGTTCGGTTTGCGTGGCAAGGTAGTCGGGTATCACGGAATACAAAGCTTTGCGGCTGGTGAAGTCACACCGGAGCAGGCATTTGAAATCGGTATGGAAACTGCAAGGAGGATGTGGTGCGACAAGTATCAAGTGCTTGTGACCGTTCACCTGAACACAGACAATGTGCATTGCCATTTTGTTGTGAACGCCATGTCATTTAAACACGGTACAAAGTTTCAAAACAAAATCGGCGATCACAAGGAGCTTCGCAAAGTATCTGACGAAATATGCCGGGAATACGGTTTATCCGTTCTTGAAAACAGCAGTTTCTACGGTGGGCACAAAAAGGATTATTGGCGACACAAAGCCGGCAAGAAAACGCATCGGGACTATCTCCGTGAGGATGTGGAATACTGCCTGTCTTTTGCAACCTCTCCAAGAGAATTTGAGAGTCAGTTATGCGCACTCGGTTATACGCTTGATCCTGTGCGGTTTTCCGTGAAAGCAAAGTACTGGGAGCGTTCCGTTAGGCTTGCAAATATCGGTTTTACAAAAGAAATCGTGCAGGTGCAGTTGGATAGAAACGCCGAGAGCAGATACCGCCTATTCACTTTGGAATACCGACCGCCGTACAAGCCGAAAAAGTTTCCACTGGAAGATGAACTACGGCGGCTTGACTTTTCCATTGACCATAGCTATGATGCGGCGACGGTTTTAGTGGATACGATTTTCTATGTCACCATAACGGTAATCCAAATTGCCGCCGAACTTGCCGATGTAATGCTGTTGTCGCCTGATCTTCGGGCGACGGAAAAGGATTTGAAAGACCTTGTATTAGATTATCATTTTATCAAAGAAAATGACATTCACACCGTAGCCGATTTGCAAGCAAATATCGACGAAAACAAAGCGCAGTTATCCGATTTGGAGCGTGAGCGCAAAACGCTCGGCTACCGTATCCGCCGCCCGAAATCGTCGGAGGAACTAGCCGAAAACAAAGAGTGCCGCAAGGCTATCAGCAGACAAATGAAGCCTGTTCGTGAAAGGCTTCGCCGTGCGGAAATGATTTTGGAGAAATCTCCGCATTTATATGAATTATTAAAACAAGAGCACGAGCTTGAGAGAAAAGCCCGTGCGAGATATTTAGATAGGAGTAGATGAAAATGAAAAATACTATGAAAAAACCGGTTAATATTCCGGTAGAAAAACTTCGCCCGTTTGAGGGGCATCCGTTTAAAGTCAAGGACGGTGAGGAAATGAATACCCTGATTGAAAGTGTACAGACGCAAGGAATTCTTTCACCCTTGATTGTCCGACCGATTGAAAACACAGAGGAATATGAGGTGATAAGCGGACACCGCCGCTTACACGCCGCAGTTAAGGCAGGGATTACAGAAATCCCTGCCTTAATTTATGCCCTTGACCGTGACTCAGCCGCCATAGCTTTAGTGGACAGCAACCTACACCGAGAGCACATCCTGCCATCTGAAAAAGCCTTTGCTTACAAAATGAAGCTTGAAGCAATGAAGCATCAGGGAACTTCGTCTCAACTTGAGACGAAGTTGAGAACAGATGAAGAAATTGCTAAAGACAGCGGCGAAAGTCGTGCAACCGTTCAGCGCTATATTCGCCTAACAAACCTGATTCCTGAATTCCTTGAATTTATGGACGAAGGTAAAATGGCGCTGTCTGTTGGCGTGGAACTCTCGTATTTGGACGACCAGTTACAATATGATGTTCTTGAACAATGCGAGCAAAACGACTGTACGCCGTCCTATTCGCAGGCTTTCCGCATGCACAAGGCATATCGCGAAGGATTGCTCGACCATTCTGTTATTCAGGGTATTATGTGCGAGGAAAAAGCAAATCAGCGTGAAACGATTAAAATTCCGGCGGAAAAGTTACTGAAATTCGCACCAAACGCTGACCCGAAACAGCTTGAAGATTTTGTATTAAAAGCTTGCGAACACTACCGCAGGTATCTAATACGCCAACGCGAACGGGATAGATAGGAGGAAGCTTATGAATAATATATCTCAGGATCATACAAAAAAATATATGATGATTGACGGTCACCAAATAGAGCTTTCTTTTGCTCCTGAGCCTAATACTGAATTGTTTGCCCGTATTAGCTCTATTCTGCTTGACAGTAATCCGCACATTTGTAATAATGAGCAATCTTCTTTAAAATCGGGTAAAAGGAAGTGTGATAAAAATGGCTGATAAAAACAGAGTTTGTTGTCTCTACCGTGTTTCTACGGATAAGCAGGTGGATTACAGTAACGGAAATGAAGCGGATATTCCGATGCAAAGGAAAGCCTGTCACCGATTTGCCGAGCAAAAGGGCTGGAATATCGTATTTGAGGAGCAAGAGGACGGTGTTTCGGGTCATAAGGTTCGCGCTGAAAACAGGGATAAAATACAGTTGATAAAAGACCTTGCCCGCAAGAAAGAATTTGATATTCTGCTTGTATTTATGTTTGACCGCATAGGACGAATAGCCGACGAAAC
>JAXJVI010000110.1:0-1808 GCA_036308615.1 Acutalibacteraceae bacterium
AAAACAAAGAGTGCCGGTGGGCACTTTCTCCGCCTTTGGCAAAGTTTCGTTTACTGGTAAAGTTCATCAACGGCGGGTGTCAGGATTTGTGTTGCATAAAACAAAGAAAACCGAAAATCTGAAACGTCTATTTTTTCAGTCTGTAAACCCTGTTCCGGTTAGAACCCTCGGCGATAATCGTGCCTTCTTTTACTAATTCGCCGAGGTACTCTCTGGTGCGTGACGATTTGAGCTTGATCGCTTCGGCAACATCACGCGCTTTTACATACTCCTTGTCTTTCATAAAATCAAGTATAGCCTGCTTTGTGCGTATATTTATCGCCGATTTTTTATCGCCGATTTTTTGTTTATCGCCGATTTTTTCAGCCGTCCCAAAATCCGTGCCGATGATCAGATAACGGTTTTTCATCTCGTTTTTTTCACCGAGAATCAGGTTTCGGAAAAACTTTTCAAGATAGCTTTTATCCTCATAAATACCCTTTTGGATATCGGCATAATTCGCTCTTACAAGCGCGTTTCTGAAATACCACGAATTGTCGGCAAAAAGAGTATTCGTGACATCAAATCCAAGTGAGCGAAGATACTTGATCGCGAATACAGCGGTGGTTCTGGTATTACCCTCTCCAAAGGGATGAATCTGCCACATATTTGCGATAAATCCGGTGATATGTTTCAGGCTCTCGTCTATGCTGAGGGCGCTGTAATCAAAGCTTTTCTCCAAATCAAAATCATAATTCAAGGTATCTTTGATAGTATCCGCACCCGCGTATACAAGCGATTTGCCTTTCAGTATCCATTCCTTTTTTGAAATGTTATAGTCACGTATCATTCCTGCAAATTTATAAACGCCGTCAACATCCTGCAAGCCGATTGCTGTCTGCCAGATATAGCCCTTTTGCTGTTTGTCAGGCTCACTCTGACGAATATATTCGTCAAAATCGAATGGAATTTTATCGCTCATTTTCTCACCGCCTTTGCTCTATAAGTATACCATATTTTCCGCAGGATAACAACGGTTATTCCCTCAGGGATAATGCTTTATTTTCTCTCGGGATAGGTTTTGCCGTCAGAGCAAATCAACACTCTTTCACCGGGCTCACCGATGGTACAGATATCATCAGGGAAAGCGCACCTGTATTTGCAAATCGCACGAAAGCTCACCATAACATAATACCCCTTTCAAACAGCATTTTCCATTACTCGAATGCTTACTTCTTTATCTCTTCCGCGAATTGAATGATGGCAAAGACGGTCTGCGTCTGCTGTTCCTGCGCGGTGATTGTGGCTTCTCCGTCGCCGCTTTGCGCGCCGTAGTTACCGAACTGCGCGTGGTTGCCGCCGTCGATGATCTTCTCGGTATAGCCGTCGGGAAAATACCGTTTGGCGCTCTCATACGCGCCGCGGTCGAGCACCTTGTCGTCGGTACCGTAAACGGAGAGCAGACCGACGGAATCGCTGATCTTTTCCGTCGGATAGGCGGCTAACAGCACAACGCCGTCAACCGCGTCAGAATGCTGAGCGGCATAGCCCGACGCGACCAAACCGCCCATCGAATGACCGCCGAGCAGGAACGTATCATAGTCGTACTTACCGATGATTTTATCGGCGGCGTTGCTGTCAAAAATCGGCATATCAAACGGCGTTTTCAGCAGGAAACAGTCGACTCCGTTTTCAGCGAGCCGCTTCATCAGCGGAAGATACGCTTCGGCGTCTACCTTTGCGCCTTGGTAGAAAACCAGCGCAGTGTCCTCACCCCGACCGTCAACAAAATACCCGCCCTCGATTTCAAACGTCTGAGCGTCGTTCTG
>JAXJVI010000111.1:0-1612 GCA_036308615.1 Acutalibacteraceae bacterium
ATCAGCTCAATGGGCGCGGGAAACAAAGTAAACGCGGCTGCATTTGAGGTTGCGGATATTTACGAAACCTCTGTATGTCCTCTTGCAAGGGTAATGCGTTACGAGTGCCGCAAGCGTGGTATAGATAGCTTAAAGGTTGTTTATTCAAAGGAAAAGCCGATCAGACCGCTTGAAGATATGTCCATTAGTTGCCGAAAGCATTGTATCTGCCCTCCCGGTACCGCGCGTAAATGCACACAACGAAGGGATATTCCGGGTTCAACCGCTTTTGTGCCTTCTGCTGCCGGTTTGATTATTGCGGGCGAAGTGATAAAGGATTTAATTGAATTTGACAGGGGTGAGCGATAATGCGGATTGCTATGGCACAAATGAAAATGGACAACTCAACAGAACATAATCTTAATAAAACGATTGCTTTTATGCGTGGAGCTATGAGAAAAGGCGCGGATTTGATTATATTTCCCGAACTTCAGCTATCACCTTTTTTCCCAAAATACAGTAATCAAAATGTGAGTTCGTTTTTAATGACGTTACAATCTCCCGAAATTAAAACCATTTGTGAAACCTGCCGTAAGATGAGCATTTATGCTTCTCCAAACGTGTATCTTGAAATTGACGGAAAGCGATATGACGCGTCTCTTTTGATAGACAAAAACGGTGAGATAATAGGTATTTCAAAAATGGTACATATTGCACAGGCGAAAAACTTTTATGAGCAGGATTATTATTCACCTTCGGATGATGGATTTAAGGTATTTAATACACCTTTTGGGAAAGTCGGAATCGTAATTTGCTTCGACAGACATATTCCTTTGAGTATTTATTCCTGTGCGAAACAAGGCGCACAACTAATATTGATTCCTACAGCAAATCTTACATCAGAAAATATAGAATTATACGAATGGGAAATACGAGTTCAGGCGTATCAAAGCACAAGTTATATCGCTATGTGTAATCGTACCGGAATTGAAGATAAGCTGACATTCAGCGGACAGTCTGTTATAGTGTCTCCCGAGGGAGAAATGATGTACAAGGCAACAGAGAATGAACAACTCATAGTTGCTGATATTCCGCTTGAAAAGACTTGTGAAATTCGTAAAAACCGCCCGTGGCTCGATTTATAAAAGCAAGGATTTTAAGACTATGACCATACAACAACTAAAATACACCATCACCATTGCCAACCAAGGTTCCTTCAACAAAGCGAGCGAGGTGTTGTATATCTCGCAGCCGTCACTGACGGGATCCATAAAGGAGCTTGAAAAAGAGCTTGGTATCACAATTTTTTACCGCAGCGGCAAGGGCGTTACTCTTACGAATGAGGGCGTTGAATTTCTTGCCTATGCCCGTGAGATTTACGGTCAGTTTGAGAATGTGTTGGAACGCTACGGAGAAAACGGTAACCGAAAAAAGATGTTTTCCGTGTCAACACAGCATTACACCTTTGCGGTAAAAAGCTTTGTCGAGCTGGTAAAAAAGCTCGATACCTCGGAATTTGAGTTTGCCATACGCGAGGAGCAAACGCAGAAGGTTATTGACGATGTAATCAATATGAACAGTGAAATCGGGATACTTTACCTCAGCAGCTTTAATATGCCTGTTATCGGCAAGC
>JAXJVI010000112.1:0-1529 GCA_036308615.1 Acutalibacteraceae bacterium
TATCTGGATTCTTACAATAAGAACCGACCGTCCCGTAAAACAAAGACCTGCCTTCAGGCGGTGGATTAACCTTACGGTTCCGCTTTTAATGAAGCTTGTAAGGGTCAGCGTAAACGCAAAGGGCGTAGAAAAAGTGCCTGAAAAGGGCAGAATGCTTTTTGTCTGCAACCACCAGCACGATTTTGACCCCGTGATGATGCTGTCTGTTTTCCCCGATTATGATATAGGCTTTATCGGGAAAAAGGAAATTTATAAAACAATGCCGCTTATCGGCAAGGCGATGCACGGGCTTTGCTGTCTGCCCATCGACCGCGAAAACAACCGCGAGGCGGCGAAAACCATTATCGAGGCGGTACATATCCTAAAGGAGGGTAAAGCCTCTGTCGGTCTTTTCCCCGAGGGGTATGTAAGCAAATCCTGTGAGCTTTTGCCCTTTAGAAACGGCTCCCTTAAGATTGCCTGTAAGGCGAAAGTACCGGTTGTCGTTTGCGTTTTAAACAACACCCGCGCTATCCCTAAGCGTATGTTTTTACGGCACACCGATATAGAATTCAGGGTATTAAGCGTGATTACCCCAGAGGAGTATGAGGGTATGAACACCAACGAGCTCGGCGATATTATTCATTCGCAGATGAAGACGGCGCTTGATGAGATAAGAACCGACCGCTGATTTACTAAAAGGGAGACGAGGGGACGGTTCCCTTTGGCTTATTAGATAAGTTTTATAATAAAGTAATAAGTTGGTAGATGATATTATGAAAATGCCCCGATTTTTAAGGAATTTTATTTTGATAGTCTGGCCGTTTGTTATGTTTATACTTATTATTCAAGCTTCGGGAAAAGTATGCATTTCATACAAAGGCTTTGCAGTTGATGATGATAGAAACCTCTATATAGGCAAGGATAATATAGAAGTTTTAAATAGTGAAGGTAAAATCATAAATAAGATAGATCCAATGACTTCAAGAGGTTATAAATTCACAATTGACCAAAATAATGAATTATTAATAAGTACTGGTGATTACTTATACAAAAAAGATTTATTTGGTCAATTAATTGAAAAAAAACCCATTTCAAATCTAACGGGTGATTTACTTTCAGGATTTAGTAGATACAAATACACTGCAAACGACGGAACTAAGTATGTAATGAAAATGCATTTTTTCAGAACAAATATTTATCGAATGGAAGGACAAGTAAAGATATCTGTTTATAAAATGCCTTTGCTAGATTATTTTGTTAGATTATTGTCATACATAGTATACGGCAGTATGGCAGTAATAATACCTATTGGAACAGTGAAGTGGAAGCATGGTGGACAAAAAAGTAATGAGGGGGGTAGCAAGACAGGGGACGGTTCTCTGTCCTGAAAAACCTCCTGAATTAAGGAGCCAAGAGAACCGTCCCCTTGGCTCCCTGCTTAAAATCCTCACATTTGTGCTTAAAAAACACATTTAATTATCCTCATAACAATGATATTATACAATAAAAAGCTTTAAAATACAATAAAAGGAGCAGATATTATGGAA
>JAXJVI010000113.1:0-1852 GCA_036308615.1 Acutalibacteraceae bacterium
ATATCCGTTCCGTTGGCTTCAAATTTATTATCGGCACGCAATACGAGTCTGTCCGCGGGCTTCGAGGTCTTTCTTTGGTCTTCGGCAACAAGTTTTCCCTCACGATATGCCTTAACCTCAAGTGTTCCGGGGGTATAACTAACCTCCCATTCGCCGTGACCGTACTTTTCAATCGGCTTTCTGCCCAGACTCTCGCCGTTTAAGAACAGCTCCAGCTCATCGCAGTTGGTATATACCGTTACGGGAATCGGCTCTCCCTCAAGCCCCTTAAAATTCCAATGGGGAACAATATGCGCCATCGGCTTATCGGTCCAATGGGACATATTTTGATAAAAAGCTCCCTTTTTCTGTAAAAACAGGTCAATAGCGCCGGATTTTGAGCATACAAGAGGCCATTCCGCTTCGCCGCGGTGTTCTACCGCCGCCCACTGATAAGCCCCGATTATATACGGACGCTCCTTAAGGAATTTCCGGGTGTATTCGCGGCCTCTGAACCAATTATTTGTGTCGTGATCCTTATCCATTATCTTGCCGAAAAGATTAGTCGGAAGATTCCAGTCCCTTGTTGTTGCGGTTGCACAGCATTCGGACGCAAAAAACACCTTATCGGGATATTGCTCGTGTATCTTGTCGTACAGCTCAAGATTATAGTTTATACCCACAAGGTCGCAGTCGTCGTATATAGTTGAGTTGTCGGGCGCGTGACATTCTGCGGCGGTTATGAATCTTGTATTGTCAAGCTTCTTGATTTTTGCCGCCATTGCCTTATGAATAAGTCTTCCGTTTTCCTCTGCCTGCAAAGGCTCCTCGTTTCCTGTTGACCAGAAAATTACCGACGGTCTGTTCCTGTCCCGCTTTACAAGGGTTTCGAGCTGTTCCATAGCCTCTTCCGTAGCCTCAAACCAGCGGGTTTCGTCCATAACAAGGAAGCCCAGCTCGTCAAGGGCGTCCATTGTGGCTGTGGAATTTTGGTAAAGGGTTGTTCTAAAGCCGTTGGCGCCCATTTCTTTCATAAGCTTGATTTTATATTTCGCGATGTTTTGGGGCACCGCAAGCCCCGTAAGACCGAAGTCCTGATGACAGCATAAGCCGTTGATAAAGGTTTTTTTGCCGTTTAAAAGCAAGCCCTTTTCAGAATCCAATTCAACTGTCCTGAAGCCTATTCTTGTTGTGCTTTCGTCCGTCATACCGTCCTTTTCGGTAAGCGCCGTTTTAACGGTATACAAATTGGGATTTTCCGTATCCCATAAAAGGGGATCGTAAACCTCTGCGGAATATTTTAGGGTAAGCTTTTCTCTAAGCGGTACCGTTCCCTCGGATTTTGCTGTGGCGACCTCATTTCCGTTGCAGTCATAAATACCGCTTACCACCGACACCTTTCGGTCTTCATAGGAATCGTTAATCACGGTTGTTTCAAAATCGACACGCCACTGTTTTTCTCCTACCTTTTTCGCGGGCGCATACACTCCGTAAACATCTATCGCGACAGGGTCGGTTATAAGCAGAGAAACATCACGGTAAATTCCGCCGCCCTGATACCACCAGCCCTCAAATTCCTCGGTGTTCACATATACGGCTATCACATTTTCACGGTCGAAATATACATTCGCGCTTATATCCACAAAAAAGCTGTTGCAGGAAGAAAAGTTGTGCTTCATAAGACAGCCGTTGAGGTATATTGTCGAATGTCCCGCAATACCCTCAAACATCAGCAGAATGCGCTTTCCGCGTGCCTCCTCTTCAAGCTTAAAATGCTTTCTGTACCATGCGTTGTCATATTTGAAAAAACCGTGCGCGTTATTTTGGGTGGGGTCGTTGTCCTGATCAACTATATAATCGTGCGGAATATTTA
>JAXJVI010000114.1:0-4496 GCA_036308615.1 Acutalibacteraceae bacterium
ACCGACTGAATGTATCTGTGGTCGTCCGCGTTTTCAAAGCCCGACTGGAGGGTATTGTGATCTATATAAGCCACGCTCCGCTCGGTTTTAACCCGGTCAAGCCCCATAGTCTCAAACTCAAGATACGCCATTGTTCCTGTCGCGTCCTGAGTTAGGGTCTGGTCGATTTTAAGCGCAACCTCACTGCCGACGGTCATATCGCCGCTGAGCATATGCGCCTTGATGATTTTTTGTGCAATAGTTAAGCCCATTTTTTGTTAATCCTTTCTTATAATATGCTTATATGCGTTTTCGACATGCTCGGAAGCGCATTTCGCCGCAAGGGGGGCGTCCTGTGCTTCTACAGCGTCAAAAATTTTACGGTGTTCGGCAACCGACGCATTGGCTCTGCTCCGATTTTCTATCGAAGTGCGGCGGTATTTCTGAATCTTCTTATGAAGCGGTACCAAGGTATCATAGAAAGCGGTGCTTCCGCTCAATTTATAAAGCAATTCGTGGAAACGGCCGTCCATAAGCTTAATCTGCTCGGCATCGTGCTTTTCGAGATAAAATTCCTGAAATTCAAGCGCCTGCCTTAATTCCTTAAGCTGCTCCTCGGTGCGGTTTTGCGCCGCAAGCGCCGCCGCCTGACATTCAAGGCTCTTCCTTATCATAAATATATCGGCTAAGTCCTTTTCGCTGATACCGATAACCACCGAGCCTTTGCCCGAATCCTCTATTATATGCTCCTGTTCAAGCCTTCTTAAAGCCTCTCTTATAGGTGTTCGGCTTACTCCCAGCTCCGCACTCAGCTTGCTTTCGGTGAGAATTTCCCCGCGCTGATACTTGCCGCTTAAAATATCGCTTTCAAGGTGCTCAAAAACCTGGTCGGCAAGGGATATTGTCTTATGCTCTATCATACTTACCCTCCTTAAAGCAACTTAAACCTGCCGCCTGAAAGCTCTTCTAAATGCTTTTCAAGCTCGCCGTTTGAAATTGCGGTCTGTCTTCCCTGTTCATACTCGGAATCAATCCATTCCTTAAGAGCAACCACAATCGGGTCTCTTTTATCAATTTGTTCTTCTTTTGAAAGGTTGTAGTTATGATTTATCCAATAGGCTATACCGGCAAGTCCGCTCGTTTTGCTGATGGAAACCGAAGCGGGGCGGTTTAAGATTTTTTCGGTATCGAAAATATTGTAAATTTCCTCGTCCTTTAAAAGTCCGTCGGCGTGAATGCCCGCCCTTGTCACATTAAAATTCTTACCGACAAAGGGGGTCATAGGCGGAATATCATAGCCCATTTCATTTTCAAAATACTCGGCGATTTCGGTAATCGCGGTGGTATCCATTCCGTCAAGAGAGCCGCGAAGGGACGCGTACTCCATAACCATTGCTTCAAGGGGAACATTGCCCGTGCGCTCGCCAACACCCAAAAGGGAGCAGTTAACCGCCGACGCGCCGTAAAGCCAGGCAGTAGAGGCGTTTGCGACCGCCTTATAGAAATCGTTATGACCGTGCCATTCGAGCATTTCGCTCGGAACATCGGAATAATGCTGTAATCCGTAAATAATACCGGGAACACTTCTCGGAAGGGCCACTTCCGGGTACGGAACACCGTAGCCCATAGTATCGCAAGCCCTTATTCTTACGGGTATTTTCGCGTCCGCCGACATCTTCATAAGCTCGTTCACAAAGGGAACAACAAATCCGTAAAAATCCGCCCTTGTAATATCCTCAAGATGACAGCGAGGCATTACGCCCGCCTCAAACGCTTCGGAAACCGCTTCAAGGTAGGTCTTCATAGCCTCTGAGCGCTTCATTTTAAGCTTTTTAAAAATGTGGTAATCACTGCAGGAAACCAAAATTCCCGTTTCTCTTATGCCTAAATCCTTTACGAGCTTGAAGTCCTCCTTGCTCGCCCTTATCCAGGTGGTGATTTCGGGGAATTTAAGCCCTAATTCCTGACATTTTTCTATAGCTTCCCTATCCTTTTTGCTGTAAACAAAGAACTCGGTCTGGCGTATAATTCCGTAAGGTCCGCTGAGCTTTGACATCAGCTTATAAAGGTCTACAATCTGCTTCACCGTGTACGGCTCCACCGACTGCTGACCGTCGCGAAGGGAGGTATCCGTAATCCAAATATCCTTTGGCATACCCATAGGCACTCTGCGGTGGTTGAACGCCACGCGCGGAACATCCTCGTATGTATAAAAGTCACGATACAGATTGGGCTCGTCTACATCCTGCAACTCATATTTGTAATTATCCTGTTCAAGCAAATTTGTCTTGCGCGATAACTCAAACATCTTTCTCACCCCATATTTGTATTAATGTATACAATTATACACATATACCTTTGCTTTGTCAAGAGGAGCATACAGAAAAATTTATGTATAACAACAAGAAATTTATGTATATTAAGTATATAAATCAAATTGAGGTAGGGCTTATGGATTACATTACGGTTATTATAACATCCTTTGTTTCGCTGTTTGTGTTATTTTTGTTAACAAAATTAATCGGAAACAAGCAGTTGTCCGAGCTTACTATGTTCGATTATATCGTAAGCATCACGATAGGCTCGATCGCCGCCGAAATGGCAACCGAGCTGGAAACCCCCGAAAGACCCCTTATCGCAATGTGCGTATACGCCTTTGTTTCCTTTACAATTTCTTTGCTTGTTTCAAAAAGCCTAAAGCTCCGCCGACTGCTTTTCGGTCATTCGGTGGTTTTAATGCATTCCGGCAAGCTTTACCGCAAAAACTTCAAAAAAGCAAACCTTGACCTTAATGAATTTTTAATGCAGGCTAGGCTTGCCGGATATTTCGACTTATCGGCTGTCGACACCGCGATTATGGAGGCGAGCGGCAAAATAAGCTTTATGCCCTATGCGGCAAAACGCCCCGCTACGCCCGAGGACTTAAATTTAGTCCCAAACGCCGACGCCGTGTTTTTTAATGTGATTATGGACGGCAAGGTTTTAACGGAAAACCTTAAATACGCGGGCAGAGACCGAAACTGGCTTAGCAATGAGCTAAAGGTACAGGGAATAAAATCGCCCTCCGATGTGTTCCTCGCAATACTCGACAATAACGGACAGCTTAATGTTTTTAAAAATTACGATTACGAGGAAACCAACGATTATTACGAATAATTTATATAAACAGCTTAATCTGAAAGCCGCCGGTATATTCATCAAAATCTTCATTTAGATTGATAATGTGCCGGCGCTTTTTCGCGGCGTATTTAAGGGTGTTTTCCGTACCGCCGTGCTTGCCGTCAAACCAGGTCACCACATAGTCGCTGTTGTCCACCATAAAAGCATTCCGCTTAGCGTAACAGCCCGCGAAATAATCCTCGGACACCTTTATTACCTTATCTGCACTGTATAGTATTTTTTCGTGCCTTTCCCGCCACGGCCCGTAAAAGCCGGACCCCTGCTCCGCAAAGGGCAAAGCGCAGATAAGCTTAACCTGCGGATTACGGCTTTTTAAAAGCAATACCGCCTCCGCCGCGATAATATCAAACCCCATTGCCATACCGCTGTAAAAGGTAAAGCACTCTTCCTCGGGAAGGGAAAAAACCGTTTCAATAAGCCTGTTTTCAAAGGCAATGTATTCCCCGTCCTCCCTTTGGAGCTTAAAAGGGAACTTTTCGGGTCTGTAGCCCGTAAAGCAACAGCTTTTTTCAAATTCGTTATTTTTATTGAACATTTTACATCACCGCATTTTTTAATTGACTTTGCACGCCCATTAATTTATTATAATATTAAGTTTTTACCGAAAGAGGCGCAGCAAATGGATGCAATAGACTTAAAAATAATAACTCTTCTTCAAAAAAACGCCCGTATGCCGTTAAAGCTTTTAGCCGAGCAGGTTTTTCTTTCCTCCCCCGCTACCGCGGCGAGAATAGAAAAGCTTGAGCGTGAGGGAATACTTGAATCCTACACGGCAAATATAAGCCTTAAAAAGGCAGGCTATCCAATAATCGCCTTTATACAGCTTGACCTTGACCCAAAATTAAAGCCGAACTTTTACCCGTTTATAAGGGCAAACCCCAATGTGCTTGAATGCAACTGCGTAACGGGCAGATATTCACAGCTTATTAAGGTTGCATTTGAATCGACCGAAGCGCTGGACGCTTTTATAGGCGAGCTTAACAATTACGGCAGCACCGAAACCCAAATAGCCTTTTCCACTCCTCAGCCGCCTCGCGGGTTAGGACTTGAAGCGCTTAAAACCGAAGATTAGCCAAAACTTTCTTACCTTGATTATACCGAACATTTGTTTGTATGTCAAGAACGGATTTATCTTTACATAAAAGGGACTCTGAATAAATCTGGGTTTGTAGGGGTGATTGCAATAGCTGGGTTCTGGCTCCCTCTGATGAGGGAGCTGTCGAGCAAAGCGAGACTGAGGGAGAGAAAAGGTTGCGTTTTTATGCGGTCTTATTTCTCTCCCTCCGTCTTTTTGCTTACGCAAAAATCCACCTCCCTCGTCAGAGGGAGGCAAGGGC
>JAXJVI010000115.1:0-1991 GCA_036308615.1 Acutalibacteraceae bacterium
GTTAAACGTGCAGAGCGCTTTTTTGCCGATTACTGCGGGGCGGAGCAGACTCCCTACAACGCCGCGATCGGCCGTTACCTGTTTGCCATGCTGTACGCCAGAGCGACTGCAGAAAAGCCCGTTAAGGCCGATATATCCATAATCTTAATCGGTGCCCAGGGGATCGGAAAATCCACCGCAGTGCGGGCCCTGGCACTTAATGACCAATGGTGTACCGGTGTATCAATGCGACTTGAAAACAAGGAGCTTGCACAGAGGATCCAGGGCAAGACCGTGATCGAAGTCGGCGAAATGGCCGGAATGAGCAAAAAAGACATTGACGAACTTAAGGACTTTTTAACCCTGGACGCGGACCAGTGGCGCCCCGTTTACTCCCGCGACCAGGTAACCGCGATCCGTCACTGTCTTTTCATTATGACCACCAACAACAGCGCATTTTTAACTGACTATACCGGCAACCGCCGCTTTGCGTGTGTGGACGTGCACAAAATTGACATCGAGAAGATCCGTGCTGACATTCTGCAGTTGTGGGCCGAGGGCGCAGAAATCTACAAGACCGACGGCGGCGAAAAGCTGCACCGCGGGATCGAGCAGTACCAGGAAACTGAGAACGAAAAACACATACTTTGTGACTCCTGGGAGGATGAGATCCTTTCCTGGATCGAGATGCAGGACGCCGCGGGGGAGTCCGGCTATCCGATCACCAGCCGCAATATTCTCAAATACGGCCTGGGTTTTAACGCCGCATCGGTAAAGCGTACGGATGAAAAACGACTCGGGGCAATCATGGAAAAGCTGGGCTATTGCTATAAAAACTCACGATCCAATCCGTGGAAAAAGATGCAAAAAGGATGGTATAAGGATTGACGAACGCGGGGATCTGCATTGTTTTAGCCGGGGACAGCCTCCGGCTTTTTTGTATCTGTTACCTATGTTACCTAACTGTTACCTTTTTTAGGTAACAAAAATCGGGGTAAAAAATTGAGTAAGATCAACGACTTACAACATTTTGTTACCTGTTACCTATATATTATTAATATTAATAATATATTAATATAGCGTAGGCGCACAAACGTAACAGCTGAGGAGTAAAAAATTATTTTCAACGGAATTTTTTTCTCGTTTAGGTAACAAAATTTTTTTATGCGCTAAACCCTTATGCCATAAGGGTTTGCGCGTGTTACCTAAACTGGTAACAGAGGTAACAAATTCAGGTAACAACCCTAATTTTGATTAAAAAATGAACTAATTTCACGTTAGATCGCTATGATTACAGCCTGGATTTTTAGCCGGTTGATACAAAGTTGGTGCAAAGTTGGTGCAAAGTTGGCGCAAAGTTGGCGCAAAGTTGGTGCAAAGTTGGTGCAAAGTTGGTGCAAAGTTGGCGCAAAGTTAGAGTGAAGTTAGAGTGAAGTTAGAGTGAAGTTAGAGTGAAGTTAGCCAAAAATTATGTTACCCGTTACCCTAAAAACGAAAAAGCCTCCGGCACGGATCCGGAGGCTTGAGAGCTCAAATATTCGCAACGGCGCTATGGTATCATAGGCCACTGGTTAAAAGTGTGAGCGTTACCGCAGATCACAAAAAGATCTTAAAAGGGTATTGACAACATAGGGCAGATGTGTAATTTTTGAGATGTCTAATTTTTAGCGTTGCTTAAGCGCATAACAGCGCGTAAAAAATTAGACAAAACAAAAATTAGACAAAGCAAAATTAGGCAAATCAAACACGGAGGAGTATATGGCAGATCAACCATTTCAGATTACAGCCGCCGTGCTCGATACGGTCCGCAATTTATCGGCTGAGGGTTTTAAGGCAAGGGAGATCGCTCCGCGCCTGGGAATAAGCGAGACTACGATTTACGCGTACATCAAACGTAATATTGAGTTTGCCCGTGCCGTGGCCGATGGCAAAAAGGCTTTTAAGGACGCAGAAAAAGCGGTAAAGGAAAAAGCCAGAAAGGAAAGAGCCGCGGCTGCAAAGAAAGCCGCAGA
>JAXJVI010000116.1:0-1569 GCA_036308615.1 Acutalibacteraceae bacterium
CGGAAGGCTGTACACGGAATTCTGGTTTGCAAGCGGATATTCAACGACGATCCCGTATGATGATGTTATTCACGTTAAATATAATTATTCGGTCAATGATTATATGGGCGGTAACCAATTCGGACAGCCGGATAATGAACCGCTGCTGAAAACACTGCAATTAAATCACCAGTTATTACAAGGCATAGCAAAAGCAATGAATGCAAGCTACGCTGTTAACGGTGTAGTTAAATATAATACTTTGCTGGATAACGGTAAAACCGAAGCCGCTTTAAAGGAATTGGAGCAAAAGCTCAGGAATTCCGAAAGCGGTTTTTTGCCGCTGGATTTAAAAGCAGAGTTCACGCCGTTTGAGCATAATTCCGAGATTGTAAACGCTGATACGCTAAAATTCATTGATGAAAAAATCCTGCGCAACTGGGGAATCCCGATTGATATTCTTTCGGGTAACTATTCAAAAGAAACCTATGAGGCGTTTTATCAAAAAGCGATCGAACCGCTGATTAAATCGTTTTCTCAGGCGTTCACAAAAAAGATGTTCACCAAGCGCGAAAAGGCGTTTGGCAATCAAATTCAATTTTACCCGGAAGATTTAATATTTTTGTCAATGACTCAGCGTGTTGAACTGGTAACGCAGTTGTCACCGACAGGCGGTTTATACGAAAACGAGAAACGCGCAATGTTCGGTTTGCGTCCGCTGCCTGAGCTGGTCGGTAAACGGTATATGTCATTAAACTGGATCGACGCTAACAACGCCGATCAATATCAAATCGGCAAAGTCAACGTTGATGTTGTTGACGAAGAAAAACAGGAAAGTATCACGGAGGAATAATATGGACAATAACAATAAATTTGTGCGCCGTTCATTTTCGTTTGACGTAAGGGCAGAGGAAAACGGCAGCGGCGAACGCATTTTGACAGGTCGCCCGATCGTGTACAATTCGCGTACTGATTTGGGTTATTATGACGAAATTATCGAAAGCGGTGCACTAAACGAAACCGACCTGCGCGACGTTCGGTTTTTGGTAAATCACGACACAAAAATGATACCGCTCGCACGCTCCCGCCGTAACAATGGCAACAGTACAATGAAATTAACACCCGATTTTGAGGGATTGAATATTGATTTTGTAAAGCTCGACGTTGAGAACAATTCAACGGCACGGGCTTTATTTTCTGCCGTAAAACGCGGAGATCTTTCGGGAATGTCGTTTATGTTCTCAATTGACAAAGAACAGTGGGACGACCTCGAAAGCGATCACCCGACACGCAGGATTTTAAAAATTGGTTCAGTTGTTGAAATCAGCGCATGCACATTCCCGGCGTATGATTCAACTGAAATAAATGCCCGAAGCAAAGAGGAGCTGGACAGCGCCCGGTCAGTTTTGGAGAAAGCACGACAGCAGAGGGGCAAGTCGGTGGACACCGACGAATTAACGCTTTTGAAAGAAAAAATTAAACTATGGAGGTTTTAAAAAATGAAGCGTAGAAAAATACTGATTGAAAAAAAACTTGATCGCCTTGTCGGCAAGGGTAAAGAACTTAAGGCACGCGCTGAAGCTTCAACCG
>JAXJVI010000117.1:0-3021 GCA_036308615.1 Acutalibacteraceae bacterium
CCTTATATTCTTGCGGCAACGATAATTCAGGAGCAAGGTGTAAACGGAACATCAAATCTTATTTCAGGCACTTATCAAGGTTATGAGGGTTATTACAACTTCTTTAATGTGGGCGCCAGCGAAACAAATCCTGTTATCCTCGGTCTTGAAAGGGCTAAATTAGAGGGGTGGAATACCCGCTCAAAGTCAATTATCGGCGGCGCAAAGTTTTGCGGCAACAGCTATGTAAGCGCAGGGCAGAATACATATTTTTATATGAATTACAACATTAAAGACCCTGATAGAATCTGGCATCAGTATGCGACTGCGGTACACAATGCATCTGCCTCGGGAGAAAAGCTTGCAGAAACATATGCCGAGCTTAAGGATGCAGAGCTTGATTTTTTGATACCTGTTTATAAGGATATGCCTTCTGCTGTTTCGGCAATTCCCGAAAAGAACGAAAAGCTTAATAATTATTACTTTAATTCAATCTCCGCCACGGGGCTTACGCCTTCCTTTAACAGGTTTACATACAGCTATGACCTTAGGGTGACCGGCGATACCACGGTAAGGGTTACCCTTCCGAGCGGTGCTTCATATGCGGGTGCGGCGAGCTATCAGCTAAAGGCAGGCAACAACACCGTAGTACTTTCGGTAAAATCTCAGACGGGGTATATAAATGATTATTATATATATGTTGATGCGGATAGGAATTGTACTCTTTATGTCGATTCAAGCGGTAATGCCCCCGCGGTTACGAACGGAGACACAAACGGCGACGGCATAATTAACGGAAGAGATTTGGCAAATGTTCAAATGCATATACTGAATGTAAAGCTTTTGTCGGGCGACGGATTTACCGCGGGCGACACCAACAAAGACGGCACAATCAACGGAAGAGACTTAGCAAATGTCCAAATGCATATCTTAGGAGTAAAGAGCCTTAATTAATAAGAAAAACGGAGAGATAATATGAATAAAATAATCAAAAAACTGTCTGCGCTGATTGTATCGGCAACCCTGATTTTAGGCTGCTTTGTTTTCACCGCCTCTGCGGCGGCTAACGCAACAATCGCCTTTAGCAGTAACAGTCCCAAGGTTAATGACGCTGTAACGGTAACCGTAACGGTAAGCGGCAGTGAAGCGATGTACAGCACCGAATTAAGTGTTAGCTACAACCCTGATGTGCTTCGCTTTGAAAGCGGAGACAGTGCCTCGGGCGGTGCCGGAGTCGTAAAGATTGCGGGACTTCCCAGCGGAGCCACAAAGCAGTCGTATGCCCTTAAATTTACGGCGATTGCCTCAGGCTCATCCGCTGTTCAGGCATCCGGCGTCGCATATTATCAAAATACCGAGGAATCGGTAGGTGCGTCCGCTAATATGACCGTTTCGGACGCCGCTAAGTCGGACAATGCAAACTTAAAATCTCTCTCCTTAAGCAAGGGAACCCTGTCGCCTAAATTTTCGGCTTCTAAAACCTCTTATACCGCTACTGTTGCCACAAGCGTTACAGAGGTTAAGGTATACGCTACCGCACAGGACAGCGGCGCTAAGGTTGAAATTGCGGGAGAAGCTGTGCTAAAGGACGGCGAAAATATCCGTACCGTAACGGTCACCGCACCTTCGGGAGCACAGAAGGTTTACACAATCAAGATAACCCGTTCAGATTTAACCGCCGAACCCGAGCCCGAGGTTCCCGAGGTGAACCCATTGGAAACAACGGTTGACGGTGCTTCATACATAGTGCTTAATGATATTTCGGGTATAGCTTTGCCTGCGGGCTTTTCCATCGCAACTGCCGAATTTAACGGCACCGAGGTTCCTGTCGCAAAGGACGCGGACGGAAATTACACCCTGTATTACTTAAAAGCGGCGGACAGCGAAGCCGTAGAACCCTATTTGTTAAACGGCGATGCTTTTGAAAGGCTGCAGTATGTCGCTATCGGGGATAAAATTTATATTTTTGCAGATTTTCCCGCGGAGCTTACAGCCGCCGAAGGATACTACGAAACCGCCGTTAAGATAGGCGACTTCAGCGTAAAGGCATTTGCCGTAAGCGATTCGGAATTTACCGATTTCTATTATGTATACTGCTTCTATGATAACGGCTTCCGTATCTATCGCTACGATTCAAAGGAAAATGTGCTTCAAAGAGCGCCTGAGTTTAAGCTTGTATCGGTTGAAGAAAAGGAAATAGGCGAAGCTGACTTTTTAACCCGTTTTAAATCCCTTTCAACCAATGCCAAAACGGTTGTTATAGGACTGCTTTTGGCGGTTCTGGGAGCGATTGCGCTAATTGTGCTTTTGACAGTAAAGCTTGTAAAGGGCAGAAAAGAGTTTGCAGATGACGATTACTCCGATATGCTTTTTGAACCCGATTTTGATGAGGTTACAGTCGATGACGGCAGCAGAGCCGAAGAAAAAGAGCCTGAGGAAGAGCTCAATAACGAAAATCAAGACTAACGGAAACAAAAAAGCGCCGTATTGCTACGACGCTTTTTTATTTTGCCGGAAAGTTATTGATTTTTAGTGCTTACCGTGCTTTTCTTTTTTCTTACGCCCGTTATTGCGACCGCTCCGCCGCTGGCAAGGAGAACTGCAATCCATAATGCGATATGGCTGTTATCTCTGGTCTTAGGAGACTTTGTGTCGTTGTCTGCTACTGCTTTCGCATTCACGGTAAATGTTGTCGTAGCAGTACCGCTCTCTGATACAATACCGATTGTGTGCTCGCCGGCTGAAAGAGTAGCTACATAATCAGCCTTTAAGTTTACAATCGTACTGCCTTCCTTGACGGTATAATTCTTTTCGTCAAGGGTCCTGCCGTCAAGCTCGACACGGATAAAATCGCTGTATGCCGCATTTGATTTGAAGTTAAGCTCTTTCTTTTCGCCTTCTGTTACGCTCTGTCCCCTGCCTTCAATGATTTCGGGCGGGAGCTTTGCGATTACCGTGTCGGCAAGCTCTATTTCATTTTCACCGTTTTCGTCGGCAAAGTATTTATCGCAGTCCGTGCAATGCCAATACTCCTTGTTCCCG
>JAXJVI010000118.1:0-1783 GCA_036308615.1 Acutalibacteraceae bacterium
AATGGTTGCCACCGGCAACCCGCACCCTTTAGGCAAGGGAGGCTTTTATGGCAGGCTTTAATCGTGCAAAACTTTTTAATGTAATAACCTTTATGTTTTACATTTTAAATGGGTTATTTCGGATAAAGAATAAGAAGCCTATTCTTATTTTTTATTCGGTATAAGCCGAAAAATACTTGATTTAGGGAGATTCCTATGAACATTATACTGGACGGATTGGGTCTCGGCGCAATATACGCACTGATTGCGCTCGGCTACACCATGGTATACGGCATTGCAAAGCTCTTAAATTTCGCGCACGGCGATATTATTATGGTCGGCGCGTATGCTATTTTAACAATGCTTAATGTGAGCGGCAATCCGTGGTTGGCTATTATAGTTTCGGTAGTTGTATGCACCGCCGCGGGTATTACTATTGAACGCTTCGCCTACAGACCGCTTCGCAGCGCGTCGCCCTTGGCGGTGCTTATAACCGCAATCGGCGTAAGCTACTTTTTACAGAGCTTGGCACAGCTGATATTCGGCGCGAAATCCCGCCCTGTTACTCTGCCCGCCCTCGGAAATGTAACAATATTCGGCGCTTCGGTCAGCGTGGCAACAATTATTACGCTTGTTATAGGCGCTATTATAATGGCGGCGCTCACCCTGTTCGTCAACTTCACCCGTACGGGACGGGCTATGCAGGCGGTTTCGGAGGATAAGGGCGCGGCTCAGCTTATGGGCATAAATGTAAACCGCATTATAATGATAACCTTTGCGATAGGCTCTGCGCTTGCCGCTTTCGCGAGTCTGTTTTACCTTATGCAGATACCCGCCACCAGCCCCACCCTCGGCTCAATGCCCGGAATAAAGGCGTTTACCGCCGCGGTTATCGGAGGTATAGGCTCAATCCCCGGCGCAATGATAGGCGGAGTGCTTTTGGGACTTATTGAGAAAATATGCCTTAGTATCCCTGCTATCAGCGCTTATACTACCGCTATCGAATTCGGACTTCTTATTTTGATACTTTTGGTTAAGCCCATCGGTCTTTTAGGTAAGAAGAGAAGGGTAAAGGTGTAAGCTTTGGAATACATTAAGAATATTAAAAAATCATACAAGCTAAAATACAATATTACATATTATATTATCATCGCCGTAGTGGCGGTTATGTCGGTTATGTCGGTGACAGGCGACCTTAAGCGCTCCACAATGGGACTGCTTGCGAGAATTGCCTACAGTATTATAATGGCTCTATCCCTAAACCTTGTAGTCGGCTTTTTGGGTGAGCTTAGCCTCGGTCACGGCGGTTTTATGTGCGTCGGCGCCTATATCGGTTGCTTCTGCGCTAATTTCCTGCATAATGTAATCGGCAGTCCGCTGTTGGTTTTAATCATTTCGATGGTTATAGGCGGTCTTTCCGCGGCGCTTTTCGGATTTATTATAGGACTCCCCGCGCTAAGACTTAAGGGAGACTATTTGGCGATAGTTACCCTCGCTTTCGGCGAAATAGTGCGCAATATCTTCAAAAACCTGCCTTGGTTCGGCGGTGCGATGGGTCTTTCCACCGTAACCTACAGCGCCAACAGCCTTTTTATAGTGGGCTTTGTGGTTGTTATACTTGTGCTTTTCCTAAGCCAGAACCTTATCCGCAGTAAGCACGGCAGAGCCGTAACCGCTATCCGCGACAACGAGATTGCGGCAAAGGCAATGGGTATCAACGTTACCTTTTACAAGCTTCTTATTTTTGTGATTTCCGCGGCGTTTGCGGGGGTTGCAGGGGTTATTTACGGTCACTTCACCACCC
>JAXJVI010000119.1:0-11336 GCA_036308615.1 Acutalibacteraceae bacterium
ACGACCATAATTTCAGCTCCTGGCGAAAGGTGCTCTGGCAGCTTAAAGAGTATCCCGAGCTGCGGGAATACTGTGACGGCGTGGCTTTCCACTATTATGACGGCGCTCCCGAGGATATTGATAATGTAAGACTTAAATATCCCTCCCTCGAATATCATTTCACCGAGGGCGGACCGAGACTTTATGATAATTACGCAACCGATTGGTGCAAGTGGGGAACCGTGATTTCCAAGGCATTAAAGCAGGGCTGCACTACCTTTACGGGCTGGAATTTAATGCTTGACGAGGTGGGCGGACCGAATATAGGGCCCTTCTTCTGCGGAGGACTCGCCACCCGCAACAGCCTAAGCGGAGAGCTTAGCTACAGCGGTCAGTACCGTGCTTTCGGTCATTTTTCAAAGTATATTAAAAGGGGAGCTAAAATATATGCCGCCGAAACCTCCCGCAAGGGAAACGGCTTGTCCTCTTTCCCGAATATGCCGAAGCCGGTGGAGTTACTCGCCGCTTCTAATCCCGACGGCACCTTTGCGCTTATTGTAACAAACCCGAACGCCGAAAAGCGCCAGCTGCAGTATTATAAGCTCGGAAAATGGTGGTATATCGAAGCCCTGCCTAATTCCGTTTCCACAATTTTATTTGAGAATGATTGATATTTACTTTAATAAGGGACTGTGGATATAAAAAACACAGTAGCTTCAAAGGCGGATAATTAATCGAAAATAAATAAACAAGCTTGGCAAAAGCAGAAAAATAACTCTAATGCCAAGCTTGTTTGCTTTTTACGAGACAAATCGGGGTTTGTAGGGGTCTTTGATTAGCTGATAATAAGGCCCCCTTGCCTAAAGGGGGCTGTCGAGCGAAGAGCCAAGGGGACGGTTCTCTTGGCTCCTAAAATCAAGTGACGGATGGGGGAGACAAGGAGACGGTGAGACAAGGGGACGGCTCTGACATTGAGAGTTTTTGCTCATGTCATCTATCATACTTGAAAGAAATGCTCCTCAACAGCAGCGCAGATATAGTGATAAATCGGAAGATGCAATTCTTGGATCTTAAAGGTTTCGGTTTCGGGAGCGCATATGCAGATGTCGGCGGTTTCTTTAAGCTTGCCGCCCTTTTTGCCTGTAAGCCCGATAACCTTTATTCCGAGAGCTTTTGCAACCTTAACAGCACCGAAAACATTTTTTGAATTACCCGAAGTGCTTATTCCTATAAGTATATCGTTTTCTTTTGCTAAGGACATAAGCGGCTGTGCATAAACAAGCTCGGGATCGACATCGTTGCAGAAAGCGGAGTTAAGAGCGTTAATTGACGGAATAGCAACTGCGGGAAGTCCGCACTGCAATTTGCTCAAAAGCTCATCGTCAACCAAATCGCACTTACTTTTCATTTCTGCTTTTTTGCTGTCATTAAGCGGTCTTTTCTTTAAAAAGCCCTTCATCATCTCGCCGACTATATGCTCGCAGTCGGCACAGCTTCCGCCGTTTCCGCAAAGGAGTAATTTCCCGCCATTTTCGTAACACTCTATAATAGCTTTTGCGGCTTTTTCAATATCCTCTTTACATTCGCAAAGGGACGAATAACGGTTTAACAGTTCATTTATCATAACACTCTCTCCTCACAGTAATGCTGCAGCCACAGCTGCATAATCTCCGATTTTCTCGCCCAATTCAGCGGGAACTACCCGACAGCAATTTGCCGACAGATTTAACGCCTCTTTTTCAATCATCTTTTTTGCAGGCTCCCACAATAAATTTCTGCTTCTCGCAAAAATACTGCCTATTACTATAACCTCGGGATTAAGCAAATCAATTACAATCGATAATCCCTTGCCAAGATATTCGCCGCATAAGCGGTAAACCTCAAGAGCGGTTTCATCTCCTGCATCGGCGGCATCGGCTACCGTTTTTGCCGTAACATCTGCCGTGGTCATACCCTTTTTAAAATACATAGGATATTCGCCGCTTTGTGCCTTTTCAAGCGCTTTCATATATCCTAACTGGGCAAGTCCGCCTCCGCTGCAAAAGCCCTCAAAAGAACCCGTCTTGCCAAAGCCTACAGGGCCGAATTTATCAAGGCGAATGTGGCCGAGCTCTCCCGCATTGTCGTTAGTGCCCGAATAGAGCTTTCCGTCAAGTATTAAACCTGCGCCAAGACCCGTACCAAAAGTCATAAATACAACATTCCTGCATCCCCTGCCCGCACCGAATTTCCATTCGGCGACAGCGCAAGCATTCGCATCGTTCTGCAGGTGTGCGGGAACTCCGTAATGCGCCTCAAGCTGCTTTACAATCTCTACATTATCCCATCCCGGAAGATTCGGCGGACTCATAATAACCCCTTTTTTAGAATCAAGCGGACCTCCGCAGGAAATACCTATAGCTTCGGGCTTGCCGTCCAAAATCTTGTCAGCCATAGCTATTAGTTTATCAATAATTTGGGTTGGAGTAAGCGAACGGTCGGTCTGGCATTTATCCTTTTTCAAAAGCTCAATCTCTTTACCGTCCCAATTTGCAGTCATAACGGCACACTTTGTACCGCCGATATCAAAGCCTAAAATTTTCATATTTACCACCTTACAGCCCGTATTTTTGCATAAGCAGCTTATATTTTTCAAGATCAAACGGAGGATATCCGCAAAGGTAATGGTTAAGTCCCTCTTCGACGCCCATATTCCATTTCATTATCAAAAACTTGTGGTCGGAATAGTATATCGGCATACGGGTAAGCAATTTGCTTTGATTAGCACCCACCTCAAAACCGCTTTCAAAAAGAATTTCATCGGTTTCGGCGTCTATAACGGTAAAGGTGCCGCTTTTACCCTCTAAGGTATCGTTGCAGACGTAAATCGGCAGCGTCCAGTCGGATATTTCTCCCGCCGCTATTACAAACGGAGCTTGAGAACGCTTAATATAACCATAAGCTATCTTCTTATCGTAGTAATAGTCTACTACCGCATCGGACATCTGCGGCCAACCGTCAATTAAATTCCACCAAATAACGCCGGTCTTATGCGGTCTGTCAACGCGTATACGTTCTATAAAGTACTTCTTTGCCTCTGCCTGAGAAATCTGTGATGCGATTATAAAGTCTTCGGGCTTTTCCGGTACTTCACCGAAAAGCTGTTTAACCTGCTTTTCCATCTGCATTACTCGTGCATTGTCGCCGCTTTGGTCGCTTGAATGTAATATCCACTCAGAATTATTACTATACGGCCAAACCTTTTCGGGGGTCAAGTACTTTTTAAGTGTCTCAAGTGAAGGACAACCGAAATATCCGGTCTCACTTACAAAGTGCGACTTATTCTGCTTGTAAAAATCGCTCTTATAATAGTCCCGCGGTCCCCACAAATGGTCTTCGGGAAGCTCTGTAGGATACTTAGGTGTTCCCTTTCGTGAATTTTCATATGCCGTAGTAGAAATAAAGGGTGAGCTTGCAAGATACGGTCTTCCAAAGTCATTTAAGCGTACGGCAGTCGGCAAAACTTCGCGTGTAAGCGAGTTCTTGTTGGGATCGTAAACCGATAAAAGAAGCTGGTCAACTTCATTGTCACCCGACCATAGAATGATTGAAGGATGATTTCTAAGCTTGCGAACCACCTTTTCCGCCTCGTCAAACAACTGCTTTTTGAAGCTTTCGGTCTCCGGATACAGACGGCAGGCCATTGCGAAATCCTGCCAAATCATTATTCCGTTTCTGTCGCAGAAATTGAAAAATTCGTGGTCCTCGTAAACATTACCGCCCCAACAACGCAGTATATTACAGCCAATATCCTTTACTAATTCAAGTGCTCTTTCATAACGCTGTGCGTCCCGTGAATGGAATGCGTCCATAGGAACCCAGTTAGAGCCTTTGCACATAATTTCGATGTTGTTTATAAGGAAACGGAATTGACCGTTTTCGCCATTGGTTATATCTGTTCTCTCAAGCTTAACGGTGCGAAGTCCGAAAGATGTCTTTTCCTCATGAACAAGCTGACCGTCCTTGTATATCTGTGCGGTTACATCATATACATTTGGCTCGCCGTAGCCGTAGGGCCACCAAGGTTTAGGGTTATTTATATTAACGGTTTTTCTGGAAATTTTTGCGCCGTTTACGGGGAAACGAACTTCAAATCCGCTGTCATCACCGCATCTGCCCTTAAACGCAAGCTCAACATTCTTAAAATCACTCCACTTGCAGTTAAGTTCATAGGCAATATCGCACTGGGTAAGATTTCTCGCCTTTACAAAGAGCTGAGAAAAATATATTTTATCCCTGACCTCAATTTTAACATCACGCCACAGTCCTGAGGTTACTGCTCTGGGCATAATGTCCCAACCATAGCTGTGCGGAGGGCGTCTGAGAGAGGTTTCCACAGGTTTATCACCCCATGACATAACTGAAATTATGTCATATTCCGCATAATGTGCGGCGATAACAGCAGATTTAATATTGACCGCAACGGTGTTTTCCCCGTCTTTTAAATATTTGCCGATTTCAAATTCGTGCTCGACAAGCATATTTTTGCTCTCGCCGATTTTTTGACCGTTTATGAAGTAGTCCGCTACGCAATCAACGCCCTCGAAAACTATGTAAACATTCTCTCGCTCTAAAGGTGCGGTAAAGGTTCGTTCATACTGCCATTCCCAGTCTTCAAACTTCTCGGTTTCCTTTATATTCTCCCCTAAATACAAATCCTCGGGAAGATACCCCTCCCTTGATAAATCAAGCTGTACGCATCCCGGCACCTCTGCCTTTAGCACCAGAGGTTCATCCTCGCTCTCTTGCTGCTTGCCCGAAAGTCTCCATTCTCCGTTAAGATTTATCGTTTTCATATATTTCTCCTTTCCTGTGCTGACACAAGATCATAGCTCTTCCGTTTTCAAAGAAAACAGGAAGCTCCTTAAGGGTTTTGCTTACTTCTTTATTATACCATAAGGCAGCATTATAATGTCGCAATTATTTTGCATATAATCTTAATATTTTTGGATTATCGTTGAATATCAAAAATATTATGGTATAATAACTTTAAACCGACGGCGGTGGAACGCCGCCGAAATGCCAAAGGCATTTGAAAACTTGCGTTTTCGTTTAAAAACATTGAATCATTAAATCCGTCGCACTGCGGTGCGACAAACGGCTTTGCCGTTTCTAAGGCTATCGCCTTCGGATTTATGATATAATTTATCTTAGTAAATCATATCTAAAAGAAAGGAGCAACAAAAGCATGGACAATAAACAAATACACCGATATATGCTGAATGATCGATTTGATTTATCCGTTTCACATCGGGAAATCAACGAATCATACTCACTCCATTGGCATAACTACATTGAGCTGGAACTGATTACATCCGGATGTGGATATCAAATCTTAAACGGACAACATATCGACCTTTCCAGAGGTTGCCTTTCCTTGCTTCGCCCTACTGACTTTCATCAGGTCGAGCCGGTAAAGAATCTCCAACTTTTGAATATGTCTATAGACGATTCGCTGATTCCGCTGAATATGATCAGTAAGATTACCGCCCCGCAATTTTTGTTTTTTTCTTTAGAAGAAGAGGAAATTAAACCTTTGGAGCAATTATTACTCCTTAGCTTACAGGAAATCTCCTCCGCTGTCCCGGATCGACAATATTTAAAGCATTTGCTGATGTGTATCTTTTTACGCATCTTTCGTCTCATACCTGATAGTCCTAATCCCGTCTCAAAAATTGAACGCCCTATACAGAATTCTCTTCAATATTTACATATGCACTTTCGGGAAAATCCCCGACTGAGTGATGTAGCAAGGATCGCTCATTACAATACCAGCTATTTCAGCAGCGCATTTCATAGAGAAACTGGTATGATTTATTCTGAATATTTGAATATGCTGAAGATCAACTATGCCAAAGAACTGCTCCTTTCCACAGACCTAAAGATCAACGATCTGTACTATAAATGCGGTTTTAGATCCCATTCCAACTTTCTAAGATTATTTCATGAACAGACCGGTCTTAGTCCAACGCAATTTCGGAAATCTGCCATCAAATAGTAGGAGACAAGGGGACGGTTCTCTTGTCTCTTTTTCGTTGACATTTTCCGAATGATGTGTTATAGTAAATTAGTGGAATTATTATGCCAAGACAAGCTCGTGGAAAAAAGCGAAATCGTGGGAGCCAAGGGGACGGAGACGGGGAGCCGAGAGAAGGAGTGGAAGCAATGTCTATTATCAAGTTATTTAAATGTCTAGCCTTGTTTTTAATTAGTGGTCTTATTTTGACTATTATTCTTTATGTTACAGCCGCTATATGTTTGCTTTTTGGAATTTTTAACGAATATATTTTTGGCTGTTTTCTAGGTGTGCTACATTCTATAATTATTTATTTATCAGGATATAAATTAATTAATAAAATTAAAATTTCATTTAAGCTATATTTGTTTTTTACAACATTCTTTCCCGCTCTTCTTTTTAATGCTTGCTATGTTTTTTTACGCAATTGGAATATAACATCAAGTATATTGGAAACCAATATTAGCGAAATAATGTATTATTTTATCTTTATGAGCTTTGCTTTTTCAGTTGCTTCAATAGCGGTTACACTAATTGTGTTATTACGCTTATTAACAAGTTCTAGTACTTAGGTTAAGAGGAGCCAAGGGGACGGTTCTCTTGGCTCCTAAAATCAATTGACGGAGGAGCCAAGGGGACGGTTCTCTTGGCTCCTAAAATCAATTGACGGATGGTATCTTGAATGATAAAATAAGGTGTGGTGAATATATGTATTATTTGCTTAATTGCTTATCAAGAGTAAAACAAATACTTTTCTGTTTGTTTTTATCAATTTCGATATTTATGGGAACGACATACATTCATCATGATTTTTCGTTGAGAAACATATTGGCTACGCCAATTATAATCTTATTATGTATTGGATGCGGAGAATGGGGAATCTTAGGTGTCAGTAAAACCGGAAGGAGTATAAAAGTTTTTGAAGAAAGTACTAAAGCTTATGATTTTGTTACTTTATTCATTATTCTTGTAGGTTCTATAGCGTTATTGATATTTTGGGTTATATATATTTATTTATACTATAATGAAGCAGTTGCTTCCGCAAATATTGTTATCTCTTCTGTTGTAGCAGGTGCTGTTTTGCGCTTAGAGAGCCACGAGGGTGACACAGGAGACGGTTCGAAACCACTGAAAAAGGGTAATTTCAGCAATTAGCTAAAAGGATAACGCCAATCAAAGGAGCCAATGAGACGGTTCTGTTATGCCAAGGCAAGCTCGTGGAAAAAAAGCGAAATCGTGGAGCCAAGAGAACCGTCCCCGTGGCTCCCCAGAAAAATTTTAACCCTTTCTTATGCTTTAATCTCAAACAACACCTTTTACGACAACAATTATCTTTCCGCTCGTTTAAACGAGTAATTCTATTCAGATACCAATACGCTATTTTGAGTCGGGGAATAATCTTCGGCTTGTTTCAGTGTGCCTTTTTACTTCTCTTGCCTGTATTTAGTTTCACGCTAACCGTCCCATTGACTCATAACGATTAGATATTTAATCCGTTTTTGCGGTATTCGTGCGGACTTTTACCGGTGAACTTTTTGAAAACTTTTCTAAAATAAACCGTTGATTCAAATCCTAATTTATCGCTTATTGAATCAATCGGTTCTTGAGGGCTTGAAAGCAAAAGCTCCATAGCGTTTTCAATAAGTAAAATGTTTTTATAGGTAGTAGGTGTAGTAAGGTACTGTGATTTAAATTTTCGATAAAAGTTTGCAACACTCATATTACAGTACTCTGCTAAATTTTCCATATTTATTTTCTCTCTGTAATGATTTTCGATATAGTTTGCGGCAGTTAGAACATCAATATTTGTAATTGAATTTTCGATTTCCAGTTTTTCGTATACTGTAGAAAATAAAGCATAAAAATTGCCGATACCGTTTATTTGTTCACATTCATTATCACTGTTGATTTGTTCGTTAATTTTATCAAACAACTTTTTTAATTGACTGCAATTATAGATTCCTTGTATATGGGTTGATTTGTGGAGAAAAGGAGAATGAGAATGTTTTATGCTGAAGTGAATGGAATAGTATTCAGTCGTAGATGTTTGCGATTCCCATTTTGATATATAGCATTGTCCCGTTGGGATAAACAGTACATCGCCCTCGTTTAATGTAAATGAACGGTTATCATAATAGAATGTGGCTTTTCCTCTTAACATATATGAAATTACCGATTTAGGTCTTGGCGCTTTGCTGAAATCACAAATAAAACCGGAATCGCATTGGTACTTTTTGCAGAGTATATCTGATACAAAAGGTTGTATTTCCAAAATAAATTCACCTCGAAACAAGCGCATATAAACATAAAAACCGTTGAATGCAAGAATTAAAATGATAGAATAGTTTTCTTTTTTGACATTTTAACATATTGTTATTGCAAATGCAAGTGTAGTATAATTAGCAAAAAGGGGGTAATGTTTATGAGCAAGATTCTTTTAAACGGCGGAAACGGTGCACTCGGTGTTTATTTAACCGAAGAGTTGGCAAAAGAAGGACATAAAATAGATGTGCTGTGTCTTGAAAATGTTGTTTCAAAATACTCAAATGTCCGTTACATTTGCCATGACGGAAAGGATTTTTCGTATCTTTCAAGCCTTGTGAAAAATCAGTATGATGCTATTGTCGATTTTATGGTTTATCCTACTGTCGAGGAGTTTGAGCCATACGCTGATTTATATTTAGAAAACACGAAACACTACTTATTTACATCTACATACAGAGTTTACGGCGGCGAATATCCTATTACGGAAGATTCACCGAGATTATGGGATTTGTTACAGCAGGGAAAACTGCCGGAAAATTTCGTTGAAGATTACGAATACAGCATTTATAAAGCAAAATGTGAGGATTATATTTCAAAAAAGGCACAAAAAAATTGGACTGTGATAAGACCCACAATTACATATTCAAAAGCTCGCTTTCAGTTGACTATTTTGGAAGCCGGTGTACTTGTTCACAGAATGCGTGCCGGTAAAACGGTCGTTCTGCCACAGGGAGCAATGGACTGTGAAGGAACTCTCAGTTGGGCAGGAGATTTCGGAATTTGTGTTTCGAAATTGATACTTAATGAAAATGCATTCGGCCAAGCTTATACAATCGGTACAAACGAGCATCACACTTGGCGTGAGATTGCAGAAATTTATAAAAAAATTGGTGGACTTAAATATGTTACCGTAGATAACGAAACCTTTATAAACGAACTGTTTGACGGTAATGTGCGAACTGCACAGCAATTAAATTATGACCGTTGTTATAATCGAATCGTAAATAATGATAAAACACTTGAAATTACTCATCGCAAGGCATCAGATTTTATGCCGTTGGAAAAGGGACTTAAAATGGAGCTTGACGGTTACGACAACAGTATTTATGATGAAAACACCGACAAAAAAATGGATAAACTGTTGGAAAAGCTTAAAGGTGAAATATGATGAAATCGTTTTTAAATCATAAACGGCCTTTGATTACCGTTATGCTTTCTTCAAATACGGAAGATGACCTTTTAGAAGAAATAGCACACAGTTTACAGCAGGGTGCAGATGCCTTTTGTTTTATGATAGAAATGCTGCCAAAGGAATTGCGAAGCCGTGAAAAAATATCCGAATTTATCGGTGCGATGGGCAATAAGCCGATTTATGTTTCGTGCTATGAAAGAAACGATTGTGTCAAAGAAACGGACGCCGACCGTGCAGAATATCTTTTGCTTGCGCTCGAATGCGGTGCAACTATTGCCGATGTAAGAGGAGACATGTTTTGTACTGTGCCAGGCGAACTTACAGAAGACACAGAGGCGATAATCAGGCAAAAAGAATTGATTGATAAGATACACTCTATGGGCAAAGAAGTCTTGATGTCATCACATCTGCTTTTTGGCGATGAATTTCATTTTATTCCGACGAATCGGGCATTGGAAATTGCATTAGCTCATAAATCAAGAGGTGCGGACATATCAAAAATTGTTACCTGTGCAAATACCGAAGAAGAATTATTTGAGTGCTTTGAAACCATAACGGTTTTAAAGAAAGAAGTCGGAATACCGACGGTGTTCCTTTGCAGCGGCAAATATGGTTTACGGCACAGAACTGCGTGCGGCTTGATTTATGAACCGATTGTTTTTGTCAAGGAAAAGCGGTATGCACAAGAAAATTCACCGCAAATGCCGATAGAAACTATGGTTAATGTTTTTAAAACTGCAGGGTATATTTAATTAGGAGATATGAATAAAATGAAAGCGATAACAATAAATAAAGATAAAACGAAAGTTGTAGAGACGAGGGGACGGTTCTCTTGTCTCCCCTCGTCTCTTCACTCTTTAGAAAAAACGGTCATACTTACACCGTAATCCCTTATTAAAATGTCTTTTGGGAAACCGGAAAATTTTATGGTTACAAACAAATCTCCGGCTGCACCGGACATGTTTATAATTTGGAGAGAATAAACAACCCAAAACCATTCAAGCGGAACAAAAGGATTGATGATTGCAATGAGCAATCCCCACAGAACAATGGGTGCCAAAGCGATGAATATATAGGCTTTCTTGCTGTAGTAATCATTGCTTCCGGCAAAGGCATATAACCCTGTAAAGCCATACTTAACCTTTTTCGTACCGCAAATTTTCATAGCAATACCATGTGTGATTTCGTGCAGTATCATGTATGCTATCGTCAAAACTATCAATGTAATAAATCTTAACGCATAATTACCCAAGCCTTTATCCATAACAAACAATGAGGAGATCGGAATCCAAAAGAGCATAGGAACCAACAGCAAGACAGCAATAATAACTGCTAACAAATTCACGAGCAATGACATTTTTTTATTTTTTTGAAGATCAACGGAATAAAGTTCACTATATCCTTCCGGCAAAGTTTCAACTGCTTTCATTATACCGCCTCCCTTTTTTAGTTTTTAAAATATTATAGCATTATAAAGCAAAAAAAGCAAGGTTATGCCTTGCTTTTATAATTTTTGGCGAAGCCACACCGACTTATTACCTATTACTTCCCAAAAATCCCGTATATACGGGCAATGGGAGAGTGAAGAGTGAAAAGTGAAGAGGTAATAGGTAAAAAATCCCTTAGACTACCGTCTAAGGGATTTTTGGCGCCTATTGTAGGACTCGAACCTACGACCCTGCGGTTAACAGCCGCATGCTCTACCGACTGAGCTAAATAGGCAAAAATGTTGGCATCTACTTATTTTCCCGGGCAGCTTCCCGCCAAGTATCTTCAGCGCAAGCGAGCTTAACTTCCGTGTTCGGTATGGGAACGGGTGGACCCTCGCCGCAATCAACACCAACT
>JAXJVI010000120.1:0-2688 GCA_036308615.1 Acutalibacteraceae bacterium
AATTTGCCGATATTCGCAGAAATGAAAGCGGAATACAATCGGCGCAACTTCCTGACGAAAGACGGCAAGCCAACATACGTCACAAACATAATGGTTGAAAATGATTTGTTGGTGCGGCACAATTTGAAACCCGATTTGAAGATTGTGCAGACAGTTGCGGACATTACAATCTACCCGACCGATTATTTTTGCCCATTCTCTCCGGCAGATGGCACACTGAAAACAACGGCAAACACATACGCGATACATCAGTTTACGGGCACGTGGATACCCGAGGAAAGGAAAGCGGCACAAGCGAAAGCCAATCCGAAATTGGCGGAGCATTACGCAAAAGTCAAATAATGTTTCACGTAAAACTAAACACTATGCAGAAAAAACCCGTTTATAATGCCGGCGGTCTGAAATCCGAGGCATACAAGACAAGCAAGGATTATGCACGGTTAAAAACGTTGCTTGACGCTAATATCGTAGTCGTATGTTTCATAAACTACGACATTTCGCCACAAACAAAATATTTATTCCAAGACATTTGCATTGCACGTCGTATAAATCAATGTTATCAATTCGACGCAAGAGGCATCAGCTACGCGACGTGGTACGCAGATTTTCCATACACATTTGAGGAGATGTGCGAGGATAGCGGTGTGGAATTTATCGAACCTACAAATATTTCAAAATGAATACATTGCAGAGAGATATTAACGCCTTGCTCAATGATATGGCATACGAACACCCACGGTATGAGATAATTTCGGATTTTTTCGAGATGTCCGCAATCGCTATCCGTAACGCCGTATCATACGACAGCCAGCGTGCCGAGTATGAAAAGCGGTATGCAGACGTTGCAAAGAAATACAACGGAAAACAGATAAAAGCGTTTTCGATGGCGTTGGCGAGGTTTCAAGACGAAATAACACTTGCCATCAACGGCGGCGCACCGTTCAGAGATTGGGCTGGTGAGTTGTATATGGAAAGCGGCACGTACAATGCCAATTTCGGGCAATTCTTTACGCCTTATGCTTTGTCAAAAATGACGGCGATGGTAGGAACGGGCATTGACACAATTAAAGCCAAAATAGCAGAGGACAGCAATTATATAATGACTATCCAAGAGCCGACCGTTGGCGCAGGCGGCCTGATTGTGGCGACGATGGAATTTCTACGTAGCAACGGCATCAACTATTCGTGGAACTGTTTTGTCGATTGTGGAGATATTGATGCAAGGTGTTTTTTTATGACGTACTTGACATTGAGCCTTTTGGGAGTTCCCGCCGTGGTACGTTTGGGCGATGCTTTAAAATTGGAATATCGCGCCGCGTGGTTTACGCCCGCCTACATTTTCGGTTATTCGCATTTTTATTCACGATTGAAAAATGGCGACTATCCGAGGGCGGCGACAATCCCGAAAACACAATCAGAAACAAAACAAGTAACAGAACCGCCGACAGCAAAGGCGGATAAATACGGACAATTATCATTATTTTAATATGAAACCATCAACATTAATAGTAGGCTACGGCATCACCGGCAAAAACTTGCATCGTGAAATTGCCACACTCAATCCCGACATTTGCGACATTGACAGCGCAAAGATACCGCCCGAGCATCAGGGGCGCAATTACAGCAAATACGATGCAATATTTGTTTGCGTCGATACGCCTTATTGGGATAGTCATTGCCTTAACAAAGACGTTGCAACAATTGCCGACAATCCGAAGGCATACCTATTGCGTCAAATCATCAACTTTAATAACCATTGCAAAAAATCTTTGTAATGTTAACACTTTTTAACGTTAAAAATTTGCACGTTAAAAATATTATGTGTAATTTTGTATCGTAATCAAAAAACAAAAGTTGAACACTTAACGCACAAAGAAAATGAACACGTTAAAAGAAATCGCAGACCTCGCAAGGAGCATCAACAATCACACGGCAGTAATCACCGCCGAGGATGAGCGCGAATACAACAATAACATAACGGCGGCAGCGGTTGCCGTTTACAACGAAAATATGTTTTCGGAGAATGGCGACAAATACGCCGCAATTCTCTCAAAGTCTAACATTATAAAATAAATCAACGCTATGGGAATGACGATTAAACGCTTGGAGTTGCGGAACTTCCAAGCCATCAAAGATTTTTCCGCAGACTTTACCGGCGATGTTTACCTCGTTAAAGGTGAGAATGAGGTGGGCAAGTCCACAATCCTAAAATCCATCGTTTGCCTTTTGACCGGCGAGCGCGATGCCGTACTCCGTAATGGAGAGAAAAACGGCTTTGCCAAAATGGTGATTGGTGGAGATGGCAAGGAATACACCGTCGAACTTCGCTTTACCGAAAACGACCCACGCGGCACAATAAGCATAAAAGCAAAAGACGGTATGCGCAGCACCAACGTATCAATGTTGCGTACCGTTCTCAACTATCGCAACTTCGATGCAGAGGAATTTGCAAGGTGGAGCGAAACAGCCGAGGGGCGTAGAAAACAAATTCAAGTCGTTATGGGATTGATGCCGCCCGAAATCGCCAACCGCATCAAGATCATAGACGCGGAAGTATTGCAGACAAAGGAAAGCCGCAAGGCGGTAAACGCCAACGTCAAGTACAAGGAAACGGAATTGGAAAGCATCAAGGCGCAACTGTCAGACGGCGACACCGAAACCTACACCGAGCCAATAGACCTCACTGTA
>JAXJVI010000121.1:0-6430 GCA_036308615.1 Acutalibacteraceae bacterium
CAGAAAATTTCCGTGGAAAAGAAGCACACCGACGATTGCTCCTTAATGGCGTGGGGCTACAATCCCTTTATAACCGAAAAAAGCCCCTACCACGGCGCATATTTGGCGGTTGTGGAGTCGGTTTGCAAGCTTATAGCTACGGGTGCTGAATTTAAGGATGTATACCTTACCTTCCAAGAATACTTTGAGCGCTTAGGCAAGGACGGTAAGCGTTGGGGTAAACCCCTTGCGGCATTACTCGGTGCGTTCAAGGCGCAGACCGAGTACGGTATAGGCTCTATCGGCGGTAAGGACTCAATGAGCGGAAGCTTTGAACAGCTTGATGTTCCCCCTACCCTGGTTTCCTTTGCGGTTACAACCTCAAAAACCAAAAATATTATATCTCCCGAATTTAAAAAGGCGGGTAGTAAAGTAGTATTATTGGCTCCCATTTATGATGAGGAGACCGACCTGCCTAACACAAAATCACAGATTAGAATATTTAACCGTGTAACCGAGCTTATGCGTGAGGGCAAGGTGCTTTCCGCCTATACTCCAACCTTGGGCGGTATAGCCGAGGCGGTTATGAAGATGTGCTTCGGCAACGGTTTAGGGTTTAATTATGACTCTAATATGTCGGTGTCCGCTATTTTCGGCTATTCATACGGCAGCTTTTTGCTTGAAGTTACCGAAGAAATAGAGGACGCGATTGCGGTAGGTTCTGTAACCGATGACGGTAAAATCACCCTGAACAGCGAATCGTTGGAGCTTACAGATTTGCTTAATATTTACGAAAACAAGCTTGAAAGCGTTTACCACTGTAATATTCCCGACAGTAAGTCAGCTATGACAAATTTCTCATTTACTGCCGAAAAGCGTGTTGCTCCCGCAATTAAAACCGCAAAGCCGCGGGTGCTTATCCCCGTATTCCCCGGCACTAACTGCGAGTATGACAGCGCAAAGGTTATGCGTGACGCAGGTGCAGAGCCTGAAATTTTCGTTATTAATAACCTTACACCCTCTGCGGTTGCAAGAAGCGTTGACAGCTTTGCGGAAAAGCTTAAAGCGGCACAGATGGTATTTATCCCCGGCGGCTTTTCGGGCGGTGACGAGCCTGACGGAAGTGGTAAATTTATAACCGCCTTCTTCAGAAACTCCGCTGTTAAGGAAGAGGTTACCCGTCTGCTTGAGGACAGAGACGGACTTATGTGCGGTATCTGCAACGGCTTTCAAGCGCTTATAAAGTTAGGTCTTGTCCCCTACGGCAAGATTATCGACACCGATGAGCATTGCCCGACACTTACATTTAATACCATATCCCGCCACCAGTCAAAGATTGTTCGCACAAGGATAGCTTCAAATAAGTCGCCTTGGCTTGCCGAGACTAATGTGGGCGATATTTACAGCGTGCCGATTTCCCACGGTGAGGGACGCTTTATAGCAGACGAGGAACTAATTAATAAATTAGCCGAAAACGGACAGATTGCAACCCAGTATGTGGATCTTAGCGGAAATGCCACAAGCGATGTGCACTTCAACCCGAACGACTCTATGTACGCTATAGAGGGTATAACATCGCCCGACGGCAGAGTATTCGGCAAAATGGGTCATTCCGAACGCTATGCGACCGACCTTTATAAGAATGTTTCGGGAAACTATGATATTAAGATGTTCACTTCCGCGGTAAAATACTTTAAGTAAGGAGTTTTCAAAGTGGCATATTTAACCGATATTGAGATAGCTCAGCAATGCGAAATGAAGCCGATAACCGAGATTGCAAAGAATGCGGGGATCGACGAAAAATACATTGAGCAGTACGGCAGATACAAAGCAAAGCTGTCTCTTTCCCTTTTAAACGAAAGCGAAAGAGACAACGGTAAGCTTATATTAGTAACGGCTATTACCCCCACCCCCGCGGGTGAGGGCAAAACCACCACTACAATCGGTCTTGCGGACGGTATGAAGCGTATTGGAAAAAGCGTTGCGGTAGCGCTTCGCGAGCCCTCGTTGGGTCCTGTTTTCGGAATAAAAGGCGGTGCCGCGGGCGGCGGATATGCTCAAGTAGTGCCTATGGAGGACATTAACCTGCATTTCACGGGTGACTTTCACGCTATAGGCGCGGCTAACAATCTGCTTGCCGCTATGCTTGATAACCATATTCAACAGGGCAATACCCTTGGTATCGACCCCCGCAAAATCACATGGAAACGCTGTGTGGATATGAACGACAGACAGCTCCGCTTTGTTGTTGACGGTCTGGGCGGCAAGGTGAACGGCGTTCCCCGCGAGGACGGCTTTGATATAACCGTTGCAAGCGAAATTATGGCGGTGCTTTGTCTCTCTAACTCCATTTCCGACCTTAAAAATCGCCTTTCCCGCATAATTGTAGGCTACACTTATGACGATAAACCTGTTACGGCAGGTGAGCTTAAGGCGGCGGGCGCTATGGCGGCGCTTTTAAAGGACGCAATAAAGCCCAACCTTGTTCAAACCTTAGAGGGTACTCCCGCATTTGTTCACGGCGGGCCCTTTGCCAATATCGCCCACGGCTGTAACTCCGTAACCGCCACCAAAATGGCGCTTAAAACCGCAGATTACGCTATAACCGAGGCGGGCTTCGGCGCGGATTTGGGGGCGGAAAAGTTCCTTGATATTAAGTGCCGCGCGGCAGGTCTCACCCCCTCTGCGGTGGTTGTAGTAGCCACGGTTCGCGCCCTTAAGATGCACGGCGGACTTGATAAAAAGAGCCTTGACACCGAAAACCTAACCGCCCTTGAAAAGGGTATTCCTAATCTTCTCCGCCATGTTTCCAACATTAAAAATGTATATAAGCTTCCCTGTGTTGTGGCGGTAAACCGCTTCCCCACCGACACCGACAATGAAATAAACTTCATTATAGAAAAGTGCAAGGAGCTTGGCGTTAATGTTGTGCTCTCAACCGTCTGGGCGGACGGCGGCAAGGGCGGCGAGGAATTAGCGAAAGAGGTTGTACGCCTTTGCGAGGAAGAAAAAGGCGATTTCACCTACAGCTATTCCCTTGAAGGCTCTATTGAAGACAAGATTGAGGCGGTAGTTCAAAAGGTTTACGGCGGAAAAGGCATATCTACCCTCCCCGCCGCTAAAAAGCAGATTGAAAGACTGACCGAGCTTGGTTTTTCAAATCTTCCCGTTTGTATTGCCAAAACCCAGTACAGCTTTTCGGATAACCCCGCTTTGCTTGGCGCTCCTGAAGACTTTACGGTTACGGTAAAGAATGTTAAAATCTCGGCAGGTGCAGGCTTTATAGTAGTCCTTACAGGCGATATTATGACTATGCCCGGACTTCCGAAAGCCCCCGCCGCAGAACGCATTGATATTGACGAAAACGGCAAAATCACAGGACTTTTCTAATAAAGGTTCTATTACAAATGTTGGGGTTTAATGAACCTACCTCCCTCTGACGAGGGAGGTGGATTTTGCGAAGCAAAAGAGCTAGGGAGAGAAAAACGGAAGATATCTTGAATTTTTGGCTTTTCTCTCCCTCAGTCTCGCTCGCTCGACAGCCGCTGACGGCGGCGGTCTCCTCTGTCACTTCGTGACATCTCCTCACACTGTGAGGAGTCACCCTCGTCAGAGGGAGCCGATTAACACCTCAATATTTAATAAAGAACCCTAATAAACAAGTATGAATAACGGCGGCGGGGTCACTTCCCCGCCGCCGAATTATTATTTATTAATTTTAAAGCTTACCTTGATCCTTTAAAACCTTAAGCTTAAGCACCGCCGCCTGAGTTTTGGCATCAGTA
This sequence comes from Acutalibacteraceae bacterium, assembly GCA_036308615.1. Taxonomy (GTDB): domain Bacteria; phylum Bacillota; class Clostridia; order Oscillospirales; family Acutalibacteraceae; genus UBA737. Next base: position 3,765 of record JAXJVI010000121.1, read on the forward strand.
ATTTCGCCCGATAAAATCATTTCTACCGCTTTGTTAAGCGGTATTTTTTCTACCGTTAAAAATTCATCGTCATCAGGATTTTGCTCGCCGTAGGAAAGCCCCGTGGCGGCGTACATCCAGATTGTTTCACCGCAATATCCCGGTGAGGGGTAAAGCTTGCCGAGGGAAATAAATTTTTCGGCAGTAGCCCCCGTTTCCTCTTTCAGCTCCCGTATTCCGCATTCAAGGGGGTCTTCGTCCGATTTATCACGCTTGCCCGCGGGAATCTCGGGAATAACCTCCATATATGGGTAACGGAACTGCCTTACAAACAGCACCTCGTCATTATCGGTAAGCGCCGCAACGCATACGCCTCCGTTATGCTCTACAACCTCGCGAGTAGCGGTATTTCCGTTAGGTAACAGAGCCTTATCACGGCGAAGACTTATAATTTTACCCTTATACATATACTCAGCCGATAATTGTTTCTCTTCTAAATTCATTAAATACACCTTCCGTAAATATACTTATTTATAGGTTTAAAATTTGGGAGTGAACAATATGGAAAAGATAGTAAATGCCGCGGAATATGACTATTTCGGGCGGAAAAAGCTTATGGATAAGCTTTGTGATGAATATTATTTTTTAAAACGCAGGGTAATAGGAAGAAGCTGTGCGGGGCGTGACATAACCTCGCTTAAAATAGGCTCGGCAGAGGAATACAGTCTTATAACCGCTGCCTTTCACGGAAGCGAAAGCATTACCGCCGTGGTGCTCTTAATGTTTATAGAAAGGCTTTGCGAAGCGATTAAAACCGACGGATACATAGGCGGTATTTCGGCACGTAGGTCTTTGAACGGCAGAGGGATAATTTTTGTCCCCTGCGTTAATCCCGATGGGTGTGAAATATCCCTGCGAGGCGAAACAGGCTGCGGAGAGCTTGCGGCAACAATCAAAAAGCTTTGTAAAGGCGATTTTAAGCATTGGAACGCTAATCTTCGCGGAGTTGATATTAACCACAATTTCAGCGCGGGCTGGGATGAGCTTCACGAAAAGGAAATCAAGGCGGGAATCTACTGCCCCGGTCCCACCCGCTTTGGCGGATACCGCCCCGAAAGCGAGCCTGAAACCTTGGCTTTAACCGAGCTTTGCAGAAAAACTAAAATCCGTCACGCCGTGGCTTTACATTCGCAGGGCGAGGTTATATACTGGTGCTACGGCGACAGCACACCTCCGCGCGCCAAAAAAATGGCGGAAATTATGGCGACCGCCTCAGGCTACGCCCTTGATACCCCTGTCGGAATAGCGGTCGGCGGCGGCTTTAAGGACTGGTTTATAACCGAATTTAACCGCCCAGGGTTTACGGTTGAATTAGGTCTCGGAGAAAACCCGCTTCCTCCCTACTTAGCCGATGATATTTATAAAAAGGTCGAAAAAATGCTGATGTTAAGTACAGTTATGTGAGCAATGATATTTTTAGGGCAGACGCCGATTAGCGTCTGCCCATCTGTGTTAAATTTATTCCGAAAGATCCTCAACTATAAGCGTACGGACGCCGTTTTCATCGGTAACAGCTTTTTTCTCTTCGGGAGCTTTGTCACGCACAGCGAAGAACTTTTCGGCAACCTGCGGGAAGAGTGCATAGCTTAGTACATCTTCCTCGGACTTGCCTATTCCCTTGTCCCTCATTTCCTTAGCGTACTTGGTAAGCTCGGGCTCAAGCTGGTCGGCAGGACGGCAGGTAATAACCTTATCGTCGCCGATTGCTTTTTTGCGAACCTCTTCGTTTACGGGTGCGGGAAGTCTTCCGTACTCGCCGCGGAGAAGCGCCTTGGATTCCTTGGTAACCATCTTGTATCGCTCACCCGAAAGGACATTGAGCACCGCCTGAGTACCTACAATCTGCGAGGTCGGAGTTACAAGCGGAGGATAACCGAAATCTTCTCTTACCTTCGGTACTTCCGCAAGCACCTCATAATACTTATCCTCGGCATTCGCCTGCTTAAGCTGAGAAAGCAGATTTGAAAGCATACCGCCGGGAACCTGATAAATAAGGGTCTTGGTATCAACATTGAGTACCTTGGGGTCGAGTATTCCCTCTGCCTTCATCTTGTCGGCAACCTTGCGGAAATGTGCGGCAACCTCGCTTAAAGCGGTAAGGTCAAGACCCGTATCACGCGGAGTGTCCTGCAAAGTAGCGACGAGAGCCTCGGTAGAGGGGTTTGCAGTACCGTTTGCAAAGGGCGAAAGCGCGCAGTCAACAATGTCAACGCCCGCCTCTGCCGCCATAAGGTAGGTCATATCGCCTGTACCCGTGGTGTTATGGGTGTGCAGATGAATCGGAACGGAAACATTTTCCTTAAGCTTTTTAACAAGTGAGTAAGCATTATAAGGTAAAAGCAGATTTGCCATATCCTTAATGCAGATAACATCCGCCCCCATCTTTTCAAGGGTCTTTGCCAATTCTACAAAGTAATCCTCGTTGTGAACGGGGCTTACGGTATAGCTCATTGCCGCCTCGCATATGCCGCCGTACTTCTTACAGCTCTTCATCGCCTGCTCCATATTGCGGGTATCGTTGAGCGCGTCGAAAATACGGATTACATCAATGCCGTTTTCAATCGATTTTTTAACGAACATATCGACAACATCGTCGGCGTAATGCTTGTAGCCTAAGATGTTCTGAC
>JAXJVI010000122.1:0-6349 GCA_036308615.1 Acutalibacteraceae bacterium
AAGGAGATTGTGGTCAACACTTTCGAGGAACTTAACATCCGATGTATTCCGATAAGTGCCTTTGAAATGGCTACAAAACTCGGTGCGGTGGTAGTCCCTTATTCCTCAAAATCCGAAGAAACACGTCAGCTTATGATGGAAAGAAGCGAGGATGGATTTACTATCAAGAAAGATGGCGTGTGGTACATTTTTTATAACGATGCAAAAGGCTACGGACGTGTCAACAACACCCTCACCCACGAGTGTGGGCATATAGTGTTGGATCACACGGAAGAAAGCGAATTGGCAGAAGCCGAAGCGAAGTTTTTTGCAAAGTATGCTCTCGCACCGCCCGTCCTCATTCACAAATTAGAGTTAAAGGATGCCTACGAGGTTTACGAGCATTTTGACATCAGCCTTGAAGCAGCAGGCTACGCCTTCTCTTACTATCGTAAATGGTTGACTTACGGCAATAAGGATTATACCAATTACGAAATACGATTACTCCAGCTTTTTAAAGAAGCTGTGTAATAGAAAATTAAGAGAAAGGACGGTGATGTTATATGATTGTAAAGGTCGTACAAATAGAAAAAGCACTCAGTAAATTGCGGCAACAATTTACAAAGTGCGTTCTCTTTGGATGCGAGCATCCGATATTCTGTTACAAGTATTATGCCACATCTGAAGAAAAATTGCAAGAACTATTGATGTTTTTACGAAAAAAATTTGCGATTTTCTGCAAAGAACAGATGAGGAGGGCATAATATATATGTCAAGAAAAAATGGCACTCGAAGTGGGTGCAAAGATGTTTTTCACGCATTTTTAGTAAAAAATGCGAACTACGATAGTCCACTTGAAATCCCGTGCTTAAAAACAGAAATGCGAAAGCCCAACAAGCTCATTGCGTTTTCAAAGGCGGTACACAGTACCGAATATGATGCTTGGGTGCATTTTTACGAGGACGATACCGCTTTTGAAAGATTATGGAATAGACCTAACACCTATCTCCCTATCCTAAAGAAATTCAAAGGGGTTATATCTCCCGATTTTAGTGTCTATCGAGATATGCCGTTGGTAATGCAACAATGGAATATTTATCGTAGCCGTGCAATCGGTCATTGGTTGCAAGAAAACGGAATACCCGTCATCCCCAATATACGCTTTGGCGATGATCGTACATTTGAATTATCCTGTGCGGGTATAAAAAAGCACGGGGTAATCGCAGTAGGCTCTCACGGCTGCATAAGGCTACTGAGCGAACGCAAGTATTTTATAAACGGCTTAAAATATGTGGTTGACACATTAGAGCCAAAAACCATTGTGGTATATGGTGCTACACCGGACGAGGTTTTCGCACAGTATAAAGAAATGGGAATTGAAATACTGCAATTCGACAGCGACTTTATGCAAAGTCGAAAGGCGGTGAGCGCTTAATGGGTGCAGGCTTTCACGGTGGTTTTGGCGGCACTCACGGTGCAGGCGAAAACCACAAAGATTACATTGAAAATACTCTGCCCAAGAGTTCACCTATTAAAATTCCGTCCTCTGCCACAGTAAAAGAAGAACAGAAAAACGGATACGACCAAGTTAAATATACTTGGAAAAAGGGTGATTATTCTTATACAAGCCGTTGGCACACCCGCACACCTAATGCACCAAAAGAGCAAGGAAATTCGTGGGTTGTTGAGCGTAAAAAATCAGGTGTTGGTTACGGCAAAAATGCACGCCCAAAGCAAGAAGAAGTTTTGGTAGGAAAAAACAAGTGGATATCAAAGCAAGATTGGAAAAATGCAATAATGGCACGTAAAAAAGGCACATTAACACAACAACAAAAGGAGTGGTTGGATAATGGACACTGGAAAGACAATAGATAATTTCAAATTCTATGAGGGATTTGAAGGTGAACCCGAAATTGTAATCAAAGCCGAAAACTCGGATATGCAAATCTTACATATATGGGATGGATACTTTGATGATATATTGAGAGAACCCAAGCTTGACGGAAACGGGTGGCAAGGGTTTACAAGAGATTATCATCAATGCGAGGGTGCGTTCGGGGATGATTCCGAAGCAATCATAACGGATATAAACGAATACCTCTCTGACCTAAAATCATACCAAAATCGTCATTTTGATTATGACGATACAAAAGAAGTGTATGATTTACTGTGTTCTTGGTTAGATAATGCAATAAAAAATGGGTTTGAAAGAATATCTATAAAAGTAGTCTAATCTATTTCACGGCAGAGACTTGTTCTCTGCCGTGTTTTCATTTTGGCGGGTATTAGGGTGTTCCCTAACGAGTGGTATTTGGTAGTGTGACTACCCAAATACACTGCTCGCTAAGACGGGACGGCTTACGAGCAAAGCACCGTTTGTGGAAAACCTATCCACAAATGGTCTGCTCGCTAAGATAGTGCAGATTATTACCGCACGTGGCTTTTGGGAACAAAAGACGATGCTTGCTATGCTCATACCGCCAATGGCGGCAAAGCAAAAAAGAAGGCACAACCAACGGATTTTCGTCCGAAGGCTGTGCCTTTTTCATTGTTCTATACGTATTTTACACGCACATTTTTGAGTTTTGACCGCATAATTTTTAGCAAAACTTCGTCAACGCCGTCCGTGTATTTACCCGCCGATATAAGCGCGTTTTTCTTTGCGATAAGGCTCTCAATTATCAAATTTCTTTCTTCGGGGGTGATGTAAATGTAAAACTTTTTCAAGCGTAAACCACCTCTGCGTTGACAATTTCGGTGGCTCGGTTACGGATATTGTTCATCTTCTGCACCCACTCCATCGGTGCGGCGGCTTTCAATTTTTCCGTAACACCCTCGTTTTCAGCAAGGGATTTTACAATGTCCTCAAACATTCTCTCGGCTCGTTTGTCGAGATTGGAAAGGTGGCTTGTCAATTTGCAACTTGTCAGCAGATTGATGTAAAACACCTTCCTGTGCTGCTTAATGTAGCGTAGATGCCGCTGTCCCCATACCCCTATTTCCGTTTCTTCTTCGGTGGGCAAAACGAGGTTGGGTAGGTAGTAATCGCCCTGCTTTGTGTAAGTGCCGCCCATTTTTTCGTACTGTGTCATTTTTTCTGACCTCCGTATAATTTATTTTCCGATGCAACGTTCAGCGAACTGAAGCATTGCATAACAGAACTTTTCATACGGTGTCAATGATGTATGTAACGGGTCGCCCTCGCGGATACGCATTGTGCGGCGAATTTCTTTCGGTATTACCACTCTTCCGAGATCGTCTATTCTTCTTACAATTCCTGTTGCTTTCATATATTTTAATCCCCTTATTTTATAAATTGTGATTCTATTATTTGTTAAATAAGGGGATTTATACTGTAAAACATACTTTTTATAAAGTCATATGCTTCCTCTCGCTAAAGCCTTATTTTTTAGGCTTGCAAGAACCGCTAATCGGGCAGTCTGCGCATCCGCATCCACAGGAGGATTTTCCTTTTTTCTTATTTTTTACCATATTGACAATTATCGCCGTCACAACAGCAATAAGCACAGCGCAGATGATAATTGTCGAAATATTTTGTTCAAGCCATAAAAGCATATTCTACGCCTCCTTTAAGCGGTTTATTTTGTTAGCTTAACGATTTTGGTAAGCTTTGTAGCTTCTGAATATTTCTTAAAAAACAGCATATAAATCATAACCGCAAGTACCGCAACAGCCGCAATCAAACCGATTACATTAAGATTGCCGGTAAATAGTGAGCCGAACTGATATATCATTAGAGAGCTTGCATAGGCAAACACGCACTGATAACCGATGGCAAACCAAGTCCACTTGGCGCTGTTCATTTCACGCTTAATAGCGCCGATCGCCGCAAAGCAGGGCGCGCAAAGCAGATTAAACACCAAGAATGAATATGCGGCAAGACGGGTCATACCCTCGAAATCAAGCACGCCGAACACGCCGACAACCTCTTCCTTGGCAACAAGTCCCATAATGGTTGCAACCGTCGCCTTGATGTTGCCGAAGCCGAGGGGTGCAAAGATCCAGCAAAGTGCGCCTCCTATCATACCGAGCACGCTGTCCTCCAGCTCCATTTCGGTGCTGAAGGTAAACGAGCCGTCCATCATACCGAAGCATGAGCCTGCCCAAATGATTATAGAGGAAAGTAGGATAATGGTTCCAGCCTTCTTAATAAACGACCAAGCGCGTTCCCACATGGAGCGAAGCACATTACCGATGGTCGGCCAGTGGTATGCGGGCAGCTCCATAACAAAGGGAGCGGGATCGCCCGCAAACATTTTGGTTTTCTTGAGCATAATACCCGAAATAATGATTGCGGCAATACCGATGAAATACGCGCTGGGTGCTACCCACCACGCACCTCCGAACAGTGCAGAGGCGATAAGAGCAATAATCGGAAGCTTTGCTCCGCAGGGGATAAAGGTTGTGGTCATAATCGTCATACGGCGGTCGCGCTCGTTTTCGATTGTACGGGACGCCATAATTCCGGGAACGCCGCAGCCGGTGCCGATGAGCATCGGGATAAAGGATTTACCCGAAAGACCGAATTTGCGGAAGATACGGTCAAGAACAAAGGCAATACGAGCCATATATCCGCAGGATTCCAGAAAAGCAAGGAGGATAAACAGCACCAGCATCTGCGGTACAAAGCCGAGAACCGCGCCTACACCGCCGATAATACCGTCAAGGAGCAGACCGTTCAGCCATTCGGGGGTGTTGGCGGCTTCAAGCCCCATACCCACAAGCACGGGAATACCCGGTACCCATACACCGTATTCGGACGAATCGGGCACGCCCTCTGCTTCTTCTCCGAGAGCCGTTTCGTAAATTTCGGAAATATCATATCCTTCTTCTATGAGCGAATCGGCATATGAGCCGTATGCCTCGTCAAATGCGCCGAAGTCTTCGTCATCAATAGCGGACTGAATATCTTCCGCACCGATTACACCCTTATCTGCGGCGGCGTCAACAATAGAAATCATCTCGTCGGTCCAGACATTCTCTGCCGCATAATCGGTCATAGCGTACTCGTAAGCCGAGGTTCCTATGCCGAAGAGATGCCAGCCGTCGCCGAATACACCGTCATTTGCCCAGTCGGTCGCAAAGGTACCGACGGTGGAAACCGCGATATAGTAAACGAGGAACATTACAACTGCAAAAATCGGAAGAGCGGCGAAACGGTTGGTAACAACCTTATCGATCTTATCGGAGGTTGAAAGCTTACCGGCAGATTTTTTCTTGTAACAGCCCTTAATAATCTGACCGATATAGATATAGCGCTCGTTTGTGATGATAGATTCCGCATCATCGTCCAGTTCAGCTTCAACCGCCTTTATATCTGTTTCAATGTGCTCCAAAATTGCTTTATCCGGCTTAATCTGTTGGAGCACCTTGTCGTCCCGCTCAAAAATTTTGATAGCGTACCAGCGCTGCTGCTCCTCGGGAAGATTATGTACCGCCGCCTCCTCTATATGCTCAAGAGCGTGCTCCACAGTGCCTGAGAAGGTATGCATCGGAACAGTCTTGCCGTTTTGTGCCGCGTCTATTGCCGCTTCCGCAGCCTCCATAATGCCCGTGTTTTTAAGAGCCGAGATTTCAACCACCTTACAGCCAAGCTCGCGGGAAAGCTCCTCCGTATTAATCTTATCGCCGTTTTTCCTTACCACATCCATCATATTTATGGCTCCAACAACAGGTATGCCAAGCTCGGTAAGCTGTGTGGTAAGGTACAGGTTCCTTTCAAGGTTTGTGCCGTCGATGATGTTTAAAATCGCGTCGGGACGCTCGGTGATAAGATAATTTCTTGCTACCACTTCCTCCAATGTGTAGGGAGAAAGTGAATAAATACCCGGAAGGTCGGTGATTACAACATCATTGTGCTTTTTAAGCTTACCTTCCTTTTTTTCAACCGTAACGCCGGGCCAGTTGCCCACAAACTGGTTGGAGCCTGTCAGCGCGTTAAAAAGGGTTGTTTTACCGCAGTTAGGGTTACCCGCAAGGGCAATTCGCAAATTCATACTAAATCCTCACTTTCTCGATTAGCAAAAGCTAACCGATGCTTTAAAAAATACGGGGAGCATTTTCCCCTTAATCCGTTTAAGCCTATTCTATTTCAATCATTTCCGCGTCCGCTTTACGAATTGAAAGCTCGTAACCGCGAACCGTAACCTCAATCGGGTCGCCCAAGGGAGCAACCTTGCGAATATGCACCTCTACCCCTTTGGTTAGCCCCATATCCATAATACGGCGTTTTACCGCGCCCTCTCCGTGAAGCTTTACAACCTTGACCGTATCTCCGACCTTTACCGATTTAAGCGTTTTCATACCTTTCTCCTCCTTTAAATGTATTTTAAGTTTAACTGCCGCAGAA
>JAXJVI010000123.1:0-8868 GCA_036308615.1 Acutalibacteraceae bacterium
CTTGTAATAATGGTAACCCACAACCCCGACCTTGCTAAGCAGTACTCCACCCGTATTGTGCGCCTGCTTGACGGTAATATAATCGACGACAGCAGTCCGTATTCCTCCGCGGACGAAGGGTATGCCGAGGAAGAGAACAAAAAGCGACCCTCAATGTCCTTTTTTACAGCACTTTCTCTTAGCCTTAACAACCTTATGACAAAAAAGGCGAGAACCTTTTTAACCTCCTTTGCCGGCTCGATAGGCATTATAGGAATAGCCCTTATACTCTCCCTTTCAAGCGGAGTAAACGCCTATATAGCAAGTGTTGAGGAGGAAACCCTTTCAAGCTATCCTATCACAATAGAGCAGACGGGAATGGATGTAAGCAACCTTGTTTCCGACCTTATGAATGAGGCAGAGGAAACCGCCGATTCCGAAAGAGAGCCCGACAGGATTTACAGCAACAATATTATGACCGATATGATGTCCACAATGATAAACGGCATTTCCTCAAACAATCTGGCGCTTTTAAAAAAGCACATCGAGGAAGCCCCCGAGTTCAAGGAAAATTCCAGCGAGATTGAGTATCAGTACTCGACCGTTATGAATATTTACACCGAGGACGGAAAGCGCGTAAACCCCAACACGGTGTTCTCTACCATTTTCGGAGGCGGCTCGTCTGACAGCTCCGCTAAGGTAACTCCTATGTCCGCATTTACAAACACCGAGGTCTGGAACAGGCTGTTTGACAATAAAGAGCTTCTCAAAAAACAATATGATGTTGTCGCGGGACATATGCCCCAAAATTACAACGAGATTGTCCTTGTGGTCGATAAAAACAACCGCATAAGCGACTACACCCTTTATTCATTAGGTCTCAAGGATTCCGCCGAGCTTGAGGAAATGATGAAAAAGGCTCAGGCGGGGGAGAAAATCGAAGCCACCGAGGAAGTATCCTACACCTATGACGATATTTTAAATTTAAAATTCAAGCTCCTTTGCAACACCGATTATTTCGAGAAAAACGCCGACGGCACCTGGACCGATAAAACAAGCGATGAGCTTTATGTTCAGTCACAGCTCCAAAACGCCGAAGATATAAGCGTTGTGGGAATTATCCGCCCCTCGGACGAATCGGTCACAGACGCTACCAGCGGTTTTGTCGGCTACACCGGCGCTTTAATGGAGCACCTTATAAACAAGGTAAATGACAGCGAGATTGTAAAAGAACAAAAGGACAAAGCCGATATAAACATTTTTACCGGTCGTCCCTTCCAAAGCAACACCGAAAATATGACCTATGACGGCTTGCTTGCTTATATCGCAGCCTTACCCGAAGACAAGCAGACAGAATACAACGCCTACATCGGGCAGATGAAGGGCTCGGGTATGAGCGATGAGCAGATTGTAGAGCGGTTTAAGTCGGCTATCGAGACCGAGGACAGCTCGGCGACCTATGACGGCAATTTAAGCCTTATGGGCGTTTCGGACTTAGACGAGCCCTCCGCAATCAATATCTACCCCAAGGACTTTGATGCAAAGGAAACGGTCTCCGACCTTATTACCGATTACAACAATAAAGCCGAAGACCAAAACAAGATAACCTACACCGACTATATAGGGCTTATGCTCTCCTCGGTCACCACAATAATCAACGCGATAAGCTACATTTTAATCGCGTTTGTAAGCATTTCCCTTATCGTTTCCTCAATTATGATAGGAATTATTACCTATATCTCGGTGCTTGAGCGCACGAAGGAAATCGGAATACTGCGTGCTATGGGGGCTTCAAAGCGTGATGTCTCCAGAGTTTTTAATGCCGAAACCCTAATTGTCGGCTTTGTCGCGGGTGCGATAGGTATAGGCATAACCCTTTTGCTTCTCATTCCCATAAACGCGGTAATCGCCGTATTTACCGATATTTCGGGTCTTGCGGTGCTCCCCGCCGTGGGCGGAATAGCCCTTGTGGTAATCAGTATGCTGCTTACCTTTATCGCAGGTCTCTTCCCCGCTAAGATCGCCGCCAAGCGCGACCCCGTAAAGGCGCTAAGGAGCGAATGATACGGTTTACAGCGAAAACACTACATTGTATTTTTGAACCCAGTAATCAAGCTGTATAAGCCACGCAAGGAGCTGCGGCTTTGCCATAAGCTGACCGAACCAGGTTTCATTTTCGCCGTTAATAAAGGCGTCGAACGCGTTAGTATTTAAAATACTGTGCAAAACTGAATTTTTATCCCGCAGTCTCTCCCGTACCTCATTTGTCACTGCCCGCTCATAAGCAGGGTTCTGTGTTTTGGGGTACGGGCTTTTCTTTCTTGAAAAGACCTTTTCGGGCAGATAATCCTTCATTGCGTTCCGTAAAAGCGCCTTTTCTACCCCGTTTTCAAACTTTATCTCCCACGGCACATTAAAGACATACTCAAGTATTCTGTGGTCGGCAAAGGGTACGCGCACCTCAACAGAGGACGCCATACTCATTCTGTCCTTGCGTTCAAGCAGGGACGCCATAAAATAATTTACCGAAAGCCATGTAGCCCTGCGGGCGGTTTTCATAGCCTCGCTGTCACCCTCCAAGCAAGGGCACTTCGCCATACTCTTTTGATACTCGCCCTTTAGGTATTCGTACCCCTCTTTGGGGCTTGCAAAATCCTCATTAAAGAGCTTTGCCCTTATCATCGGGTCGTGAATCCACGGGAAGAAGGGGTTTTCGAGCATTTCAGGACGGTAAAACCAAGGGTAACCCCCGAAAATTTCGTCGGCGCACTCCCCCGAAAGGGCGACCGTGTGATTTTTCTTAATAATGGAGCAAAAATAGTAAAGCGAGGAATCAATATCCGATTGCCCCGGGAAATCGCGCGCCAAGGCTGCGGGCTTAAGAGCGTTCACCACATCTTCTGTAGAGGCTGTTAATATATGATGCTCCGTGCCTAAAAAGTCGGCGGTAAAGCGGGCGTAATCATCGTCGCTTTGGGGTTGAAAAAGGCTTGAATGAAAGCTCTCACGGTTGCCCTCGTACTCAAAGGAGTATGTTGAAAGCCCTTCTCCCCTTTTCTTTAGGTAACTTGCCGCCACCGCGCTTATAACCGTGGAATCAAGCCCGCCTGAAAGCAGGGTGCAAAGCGGCACATCGGAAACCAACTGTCTCTCTATAGCATCGGTCAAAAGAAGCCTTGTATGGGCGATTATCTCGTCTCGGCTTTCCTGCAACTCCCCTGCCCTTAGTTCCCAATAGCGCTTTGCTTTAAAAACTCCGTCACTCCATATTCCGTAATGTGCGGGTTCAAGCTCAAGTATATCACGGAATATACCGCCGGTCAGCCGCACAGGGGTTAAGAACAGTAACTGCCATATTCCCCTTCTGTCAACGACCGGCTTTACGTACGGGTATTTTAAAAGCGCCTTTATTTCCGAGGCAAAGACCATAGTGTTGCCGCAAAGCGCATAGAAAAGGGGCTTAATACCGAACCTGTCCCGCGCAAGGTAAACCCCTTTGGTACGGCTGTTGTAAACCGCAAAGGCAAATATGCCGTTTAACATTTCTGCGCATTTTTCACCGAACAGGATATAAAGATACAGCACAACCTCTGTATCGCAGTAGGTTTCAGGCGTTATTCCGCGGCTCTTTATAAGCTCGGTAAGCTCCGCCGTATTGTAAATCTCGCCGTTGTATACAATGGTATAGGAAACGCCGTCGTAAACCCTTGTCATCGGCTGTGTTCCGTTTTCCACATCAATTATCGCAAGACGGTTGTGGGCTAAATAAATATCCCCCTCGTTAAATATTCCGCTCTGGTCAGGGCCGCGTCTTTTTAAACACGAGTTCATATCATTTATAACCTTTTCTGTATCATAACCGCTCCCGCCTAATATTCCGCATATAGAACACATAACAATCTTCCTTTCGGCAAAGAAAAAAGGCGTTAAAGACCTTTAAGCCTTACAACGCCGTAAAATTTTCCCGTGTTTCACGGCAATTCTTTTACTATATTATGCCGTTTACTTAGGTTTGATACCGAATGTTATTTTTCAATTATTTTTCTTATCGCATAGGACGCGGCGTAAAGTCCCGCGCAGGCGGGCACCATTGCCATACTTGCGGGCGGTATTCTGCCCGTGTCTCGATATTCGCCGCAGTCGGCGGGTTTCACGGGAGTTTCATCGCTCCATACAACCGTGAGCTTCTTAACCCCGCGCTTTTTAAGCTCGTACCGCATTACCCTTGCAAGGGGACAGACGCTTGTTTTATAAATATCGGTGATTTTAAGCCGTGTCGGGTCAAGCTTATTGCCTGTCCCCATAACGCTTATAATGGGGACTTTGCGTTTTTCCGCCTCGACAGCCAAAAAAAGCTTTGCCGTCACATTATCCACCGCGTCAATTATAAAATCGAAGCTATCAAAGGGAATATCGCACTGAGGGGTGACAAACTCCCGTTTTTCAATTATATTGCAGTCGGGATTAATGTCATTAAGTCTCAGCGCCTCTGCCTCGGTTTTATACATTCCGACCGTTGAGGAAAGGGCGATTAACTGGCGGTTTATATTGCTTTTTGCAACCTTATCGCTGTCATAAATATAAACCGTGCCTATTCCCGAGCGCACGAGTGCCTCGGCGGCATATGAGCCTACACCGCCCAGCCCGAAAACCGCGGCGGCGGAATTTTTAAGCTTATCAAGCCCCTCTTCGCCTATAAGAGCGGCGGTTCTTAAATATTCCTCTTTCATTTAAAGCTCCAGGTATTTAATAAGATTAGGTATCTGCGACTCAAAATTAACTCCGTACCGCATATCGGAATCACTTTCCATAGTCTTCTTAATGCAGGCACAGGTAAAGTTTGCCGCTATCTGTGCCGCCGCCTTAAGGCTTCTGTTGTTAAGCAGAGCCGCGGTAAGGGTTGAAGCAAAAATATCACCCGTTCCGTGGTACGCCGCGTCTATTCTTTCCGAAAAAACATAAGCCTTGTTTTCCCCGTCATACACTGCCGCACCGATTTTTCTTTCGTCAAAGCAAACCCCTGTAAGCACAATACTCGAATGGGTTTTAAGGTAAAGCCCCTCAAGTAGAATATTGATGTAATCCTCCGTGTAGGGCGGTTCCTTATAATCAATACCGAGCATAAGCGCCGCCTCGGTTATATTCGGGGTTATAATATCCGCCGCGGCACATAGCTTTAGCATATATTCGGGATAATCCTTTTCAAAGCCGCTGTATAATTTTCCGTTATCCCCCATTACAGGGTCACAGATAAACTTGGTATCCTTACGGCTTATGAGGTGCGCCGCCTCCATAACGAGATAAATTTGATACTTTGAGCAAAGGTATCCCGAATAAACCGCGTCCACCGTAATATTCTCGCTTTTCCAATGCCGCGCTATCGGCACAATATCCTCGGATAAATCCCTGAAGGTATAATCCTTAAAGCCGCCCGTGTGGGTGGATAAAACGGCAGTAGGAATAACCGCGGTTTCAACCCCCGCCGCCGAAATTATCGGCAGGGCGACGGTAAGAGAGCATTTGCCGAAACAGGAAATATCGTGTATTGCGGCGGCTCTTTTCTGTGACATAATATCACCACCTATTGGTATATAGCGTTAAGTATAAATTAAATAGGTTCTTGCATTAAAGGCTCCCTTTGACGAGGGAACTGCAGTCTATCAAAAAAGCCTATTTTTGGCTCCCCTTGTCAGGGGAGCTGTCACCGTAGGTGACTGAGGGGTAGTAAAAAAGGCTTTATTAAAGCGTTTTCTCTCCCTCCGTCAACCTAACGGTTGCCACCTCCCTCGTCAGAGGGAGGCGCTGTTTTATACATTTATTCTTCAATGCAACAATAATTTAAATCTTTTTTGGACAAATATCTGAAAGGACGCAAGCCTCACAATGCGCCTTTCTCGCGGTGCAAATATCCCGCCCGAACAGTACCGTTCTGTGGCAGAAATCGTTCGATTTTTCGGGCGGCAAAAGCTTTCTCATCTGCTTTTCCACCGACAGCGGATTAGTAGTTTCAACAAGTCCCAATCTGTTGCAAAGCCTTATAAAATGGGTGTCGGTCACAACCGCAGGCTTGCCGTAAATATCCCCGCAGACAAGGTTTGCCGTCTTTCTGCCTACACCGGGGAGGGTTGTTAATTCCTCTATGGTGTCGGGAACATTTCCCCCAAAGCGTTTGGTTATAGCCTTGCCTATTGCCACCAAGTCCTTAGCCTTTGTTTTATAAAGCCCGCAGGTTTTAATAAGCTCCTCAACCCGCGAAAGCGGTGCCTTGCCCATACTGTAAGCATCGGGGAACTCGGCAAATAGCGCGGGGGTTACCATATTAACCCTTTTATCGGTGCATTGTGCCGAAAGGCGTGTAGCTATAAGCAGCTGAAAGGCGTCGCTATAGGTAAGGGAGCAAATAGCCTCCGGGTAAAGCTCTTCAAGTCTTCTTACCGCTTCTGTCGTTCTTTCCTTCTTACGCATTAGAGGACTCCAGCTTAAGGTCGTTAGGCTTTATAAGCTTAATTTTTCTCATACCCTCTGAAATACCTAAGCAAATAACAGCCGGCAGAACAAACTGCATTATAATTATTTCAAGCATTGTAACCGCGGGAGAAAAGCCCGCCGCAACCATGCTGTCATAGGTCATAAACTGACCCACAAGCCCCGCCGAGCCCATACCCGAGCCTACGGGATTGCTTACCATTTTAAGCACCGCCGAGGATACAGGACCTAAAATAGCGCTCGAAATAATTGACGGCAGCCAGATTAGCGGATTGCGTACAATATTAGGTATTTGGAGCATTGAGGTGCCTATACCCTGCGCTATCAGTCCGCCGACCTTGTTTTCACGGTAGCTTATAACCGCAAAGCCCACCATATTACAGCAGCAGCCTATAGTCGCCGCTCCCGCCGCAAGACCTGTAAGCCCCATTGAAATGCCGATTGCCGCAGAGGAAATAGGCAGGGTCAAAAGTATACCCATAACAACCGAAACAACTATACCGCCTATAATCGGGCTGTTTTCAACATTGATGTTTACAAGGGAGCCTACCCACTTCATTGCCGCGGAAATATAAGGCCCTACAAAATAGCCCGCCGTCGCGCCCGTCAAAATACAGCAAATGGGCGTAACGATAATGTCAACCTTTGTCTTGCCCGCAACCAGCGCACCGATTTCGATAGCGATATACGCCGCTATAAACGCGCCGAGCGGCTCACCGGGAGCACCTACGGTGTAGGCTTCCTGCGCCAGCTTCGGGAACGCGCCTATCATACCCGCGACTGCCGCCGCAACGGTGGTAAGGGGGGCGGCCTTAAGCTTGCAGGCAACGCCCACGCCTATTCCCGCGCCCGTAAGGGTTTTGGCGACATTGCCCATTGCGGTTAAATATTCGCCCACAGCATTACCGCCCGCAAGCTTTCCAATTTGGCAGATTATCGTGCCGATAATTAGGGTTGAAAACAGCCCGTACGCCATACCGGACAATCCGTCAATAAAAAGCCTGTTCAAATACTTTTTCATTTGACTTACTCCTTTTCCTCGGAAAACTATTCTTGTATGCTATTATACATAATTTATCAAAAATAAACAAGTGCGCATATTGACATTATTTTTACAAACAATATTAATAATTTTAGTTAATTGGAGTGTTTTTATGAAAACGATCGCCTTTTTTGACGCAAAAGCATACGACAAAGAAAGCTTTTCCCGCTTTGCGGAGGAGGAAATCAATATCCGTTATTTTGAAAATAAGCTTAACGCCGACACGGTAAGTATGGCGGCTTGCTGTGACGGAGTATGCGCCTTTGTAAACGATACGATTGATAAGGAGGTAATAGAAAAGCTCTCGGAATACGGCGTAGGGGTTATAGCTATGCGGTGCGCGGGCTACAATAATGTTGACCTCAAAGCCGCCGCGGGCAGGGTTAAAATTTTAAGGGTTCCCGCCTACTCCCCTTATTCTGTAGCGGAGCACGCAATGGGACTTATTCTAACCCTTAACCGCAAGCTTCACCGCGCCTATATCAGAACCCGAGACCATAATTTTTCCCTTGAGGGACTTATCGGCTTTGACCTTAGGGGTAAGACGGTCGGTATTATCGGCACGGGAAAAATCGGTCGGTGCTTTGCGGACATTTGCGAGGGCTTCGGTATGAAAATTTTAGGCTTTGACCCGTACGAAAATAAGGAATTCGGCGGAAAATATGTGTCCCTTGACGAGCTACTTGCCGAAAGCGATATAATATCCCTCCATTGTCCCCTTACAAAGGAAAATCACCATTTAATAAAAGCCGAAACCATTGAGAAAATGAAAAACGGCGCATATATAATAAACACCTCCCGCGGTCGGCTTATAGATACCGCCGCACTGATAGAGGGACTTAAATCGGGCAAAATCGGGGCGGCGGGGCTTGATGTTTACGAGGAAGAAACCGCCCTGTTTTTCGAGGATTACTCCGACGAAATCATCCCCGACGACACCCTCTCCACCATAATTTCAATGCCAAATGTAATAGTAACCTCCCATCAGGCGTTTTTGACCCGCGAGGCGCTCGACGGCATCGCCGAAACCACCCTTATGAATCTTCGCGCCTATTTTAAGGGCGAGGAGCTTAAAAACGAGGTTACGATTTGATATAAAAAATACTCCGCTCTTGCGCTTTATGTTGTTATTGTGATATAATATGGTAAAAACAACGAACGGAGACAAAAAATGACGGAAATATATATGGTGCGCCATTGCGAGGCAATGGGAAATGTTAAAAGGCTCTTTCAGGGCACTTCGGACTTTGATATAAGCGAAACGGGCGAAAAACAGCTCGAATATTTAAAAAACCGTTTTAAGGATATTCCGCTTGACAAGGTCTACACACGCCCCCTTATCCGCGCCCGCAAAACCGCCC
>JAXJVI010000124.1:0-2514 GCA_036308615.1 Acutalibacteraceae bacterium
AAAAATAAAATAAACAAGCTTGGCAAAAGCATGAAAATAAGACTAATGCCAAGCTTGTTTGCTTTTTAAGAGACAAATCGGGGTTTGTAGAGATGTTTTAAAGTAGGCCCCCTTGCCTAAAGGGGGCTGTCGAGCGTAGCGAGACTGGGGGATACCGGCTTAGCAGGAACATAATCGAATCCCTCCGCCTCGTTCCTCGGCACCTCCCTTTAGGCAAGGGAGGCTATTAGTTTGTTAAAATCGTGTAAATTCTTATGCGCTAAGGTAATATCTTACAAGGGACTGCAAGAGGGTGTCGCGGTCGATTTTTCTTATAAGATTGCGCGCGTTGTTATGAGTGGTGATATAGGTCGGGTCTTCGGATAGGATATATCCGACTATCTGATTTATGGGATTGTAGCCCTTTTCCTTAAGCGCGTCATACACCAAGGTCAGTATGTTTCTGATTTCCTGCTCGGTCTGGTCGCCGATTGAAAAGGTCATTGTTCTGTCGTTCATCTATAACACCTCTCTTATAGTATTAATTATATTCTATACCTTTTCTCAGAAAAGTTCAAGTATTATTTTCTAAGCTCAGCACCGGTTTTTTCAAGATTGTCTATTATCGAGGCGCTTACCGTCTCGATTTCTTTGTCTGTAAGGGTGCTGTCCGCCGAGCGGAGCCATACGCTGTAGGCTACGCTCTTTTTGCCCTCGGGAATCTGGGAGCCTGAATACACATCAAACAGCTCTATTCTTTCAAGCAGTCTGCCCGCGCCCTTTGTGATGGCCTTTTCGAGTGTGCCCACGGGCAAATCGGCGTCACAGAGCATTGCAAAGTCGCGCTCAACCGCGGGGAACTTAGGCAGGGGCTTGTAAAGGGTTTTGCGCTTGTTGATATTAAGCAGAATATCAAGCTTGATTTCGGCAACATACACGCGGCAGTCAATGCCGTAAGCGGCGGCAACGGTGGGGTGAACCTCGCCGAAGACCGCGGCGGGGGTGTTGTTCGCCTTAACAAGTGCCTGTCTGCCCGGGTGGAGATAGGGCTCGGCACTTCTCTCGTACTGGGTATGAGCTCCGCAAAGCCTCATTACACCCTCTATTATGCCCTTTAGGGTGAAGAAATCTTCATCCTTTCCGTAAATTCCTATGGAGAGGGTGGGAAGCTCGTCGGGCTGTTCGGTAATCGGCAGGGATTTCGGAACAAAACGCTTTGAGGCTTCAAAAAATCTTCCCTCGGTAATCTTGCGGTTGATGTTGGTTGCAAGTACTGTAAGCATACTTGTAGTAAGCTGGGTGCGCATTGTGGAATATTCGTCGCCCAAAGGATTGATTATCTTAATCTGATTTCTTCTTTCATCGTTTTCGGGGAGTAAGAGGGTATCAAGCGCCGAAGAGCCGATAAAGGAGTAGGTCGCAATTTCTCTTGCCCCCGCACTTATAAGGAAGTCCTTGATTTTATCGGTCTTAATGCGCTCGGGAAGCTTCCTGCCCCGTACAACCTCGCCGCGCATCGGCTTACCGACAATGTGGTCATAGCCGTAAATACGCATAACCTCTTCGGCAAGGTCGGCGCGCCCCTCAAGATCGTCACGGATTGAGGGCACTTTAACCGTAAGCTCCTTGCCATTTGCGACTGTGGGCAGACCTAAGCTGTTTAAAATGGAGACAATCTTCTCGTCGGGAACCGTAACGCCGATAAGGCTCATAATTTTATCGGTGGTGACATTGATAACCCGCTCCTCGGGCAGACCGTTATTAAGGTCTATTGCCCCGTCGATAATATCGCCCGCGTCAAGCTCGCAAATAAGCTGCAGCGCACGCTCGGAGGCGTACTCAACATTCATAATGTCAACCCCGCGCTCATATCTACCGCTCGCCTCGGTACGGATACCTAAAGCCCGTCCCGTGTGGCGGATATTGTCACGGCGGAACTTTGCCGATTCAAGGAACAAATCGGTTGTATCGCTCTCAATCTCAGATTCTTTACCGCCCATAATTCCCGCAAGGCAGGAGGGCTGTTCGCCGTCCGCAATTACAAGCATATCAGGCGTAAGGTTATGCTCGGTGCCGTCAATGGTGGTGATGCTCTCGCCGTTCTCGGCGTTGCGTACGATTATCTTATGACCCCTTATGTCGTTATAGTTAAAGGCGTGCATCGGCTGACCCGTTTCAAGCATAACGAAGTTTGTAATATCGACTATGTTGTTAATCGGTCTCATACCCGCGGCGGTGATAGCCTTTTTCATCCAGTCGGGGGATTCCTTGATTCTAAGGTTTTTAACCACTCTGCCGATGTAACGGGGACAGAGGTCAAAATTTCTAACCTCAATGCTTATATAATCGGAAATATTACCGCCTACGGTTTTATATTCGGGTGTGGGAGCGGTAAATTTTGTGCCCAATACTACAGATATTTCCTTGGCAACACCTAAGAAGCAGTTGCAGTCGGGGCGGTTGGCGGTGATTTTAAAGTCGATTATATAATCATTAAGCCCTAAAACCTCCCGCATATCGGTACCGGGTGTCGGC
>JAXJVI010000125.1:0-2930 GCA_036308615.1 Acutalibacteraceae bacterium
GGTTGGGATTGTCCGAGAGCACATATCCTTGTGAAACTCCGTGATAATATGGACGAAACCTTTGAAATACAAACAATAGGTCGAATCCGTCGTATGCCCGAAGCAAAGCACTATGAAAGTGATCTGCTCGACAGTTGCTATCTTTACACTCTCGATGAAAAATTCACCGCAGGCGTAAAAATGGCTCTCGACAAAGGTGCATTAAACGCTTGTACTCTTTTCCTTAAAAATGAATATAAAGACATAACGCTCACAAGCGAACAGCGAACAATGGTTACAAGTACCCGTAATCCACAAAAGGCATTACAAGCCATTGTTGCCTACGCTCAAAAGGAACTTGGCATTGGTACGGACAAGACGGAAAATCGGACACGTTTGCAGACCGCAGGCTATGAGTTGAGCGAAAACATTGTAAAGCATACCCTTTCGGGTGAAACTGCTACCCTTGATTTTGCGGCGGCAGATATGAACGCTATTGCGGTTACTGAAAAACTGAATACCCATACACACGGACGAGATTACCATCAAAAAGTCGGTAAGATCGGCTTGGAAATCGGTATGGAATATTCGTATATGAACACGATTATTCGCAAACTGTTTGATAAAAACTTTAAGTACAGCCGTAAAATCCTTGCTTTAGAGCCGAGAGAGGTTTACGCCTTCGTAATAAACAACGCTGACAGACTTCGCCATTTAGTGCGTGAAGCTATGGCGTATGAATTGGCACAGTTGCAGTTGGAATTTCAGCAAAAATCTTTCTATGAGTTCCGTATTCCGCAGGCTTGTTTGTTTACCTACAATGGCGATGCGAAAACGCAGCTTGTAATGAAAAAGAACGTATATCAGAATTATCTCTCGTCTGCCGCACCACGCTCTATGCCGGAGGTTAAATTTGAGAAATACTGCGAGCGTTCCGATAGCGTTGAATGGTGGTATAAAAACGGGGACAAGGGCAACGAGTATTTTTCTATCGTCTATACGGATAATTCCAATAGGCAAAAACTGTTCTATCCCGACTATATTATTTCCGTTAACGGCGAGTTATGGATCATCGAAACAAAGGGCGGCTTTGACCGTAGCGGCAATAGTCAAGATATAGACCTTTATACGCCGAAGAAATTTGGTGTGCTGAAAGCATACCTTGATGAACACGGATTAAAGGGCGGTATCGTGCGAAACGATGCGACCACCGATGAACTGTGTATCTGTATGGATCACTATTCCGATGACATCGGTAGTGATGATTGGCAAGTGCTTGAAAGCGTATTGCCTTAAATAGACGAAAACGGCAGGTGTCTATACTGCACCTGCCGTTACTACTCTATTTCTTGGTCGAGGTTATCGAACTCTGCTGAGTCGAAAAAGTCTTTAAGGGACATATTAACCCCGTCACAAATGATTTTTATGGTTGCGATTTTAGGATTTTTGCTTTTGCCGTAAAGGATATTCTTTATCGAGGACGGCGGCAAGCCTGCGGCGGTTGCCAACGCATTTATGGTTAAATCCTTTTCATCGCATATCTGCAATATTCTATTTTTAACCGCTTTGCATAGCGGTGAGCGTTGATCGGTCATACTGACTACCCCTATATACACATTTTGCTATATATAGTGTAGTCAATTTTTTTGACGATTATAGGCTACGCATACTACTTTTAGGCTATACATAGCCTATTGGAGATGAACACAATGGAGAAAACAGCGACTTTTATCGGACACGGCGAGTGTTGGGGTGTGGATAAAGAGAAAGTCCGTGCCGCCGCCGAAGAATTGATACAAAAAGATGTCGAAACCTTCCTTTCGGGCGGTATGGGCGGCTTTGATTGGCTCGGTGCAAGGGTTGTATATGAGTTAAAGGAAAAGTACCCTCATATCAAAAATATCCTTGTAATTCCGTACCTTACCTTTAACGTGCGGAACAAAGACCTCTTTGACGAAATACTCTACCCCGATGGCTTTGAGAAATATCATTTTAAGGCGGCGATCCCGAAGCGTAACCGCTTTCTCGTAGATAACTCAAAATATGCAATCTGCTATGTTACACACGGCTGGGGCGGAGCTGCACAAACCTATGAATACGCAAAAAAGCACGGCTTGAACATTGTGGATATACGATGTTGAAAACAAGGTGATGTGTTTTGATTTAAGCACAGCCGAAATTTCTACCTATCGTCAAGCCAAAGACGAATAATTTTTAGCACTACCAAAGCGGCAGGTGGAGAAATCTCCCTGCCGTGATTTTCCTTATTTTGTGTTAAATTTTCAAAATCGAAACAAAATATAGTGTTTATTATGAAAAAAGACTTGACTTTTTCGGTAAGATGGGTTATACTTTTGGTAAGTCGGAGTAGAAGTTACTCCGCATATAAGGAGGAAATACTATGAGTAAAGCATTTGGACAGAGGTTATTAAACCTATTACAAAAACAAGGTATAACACAAAAGGAGCTTGCTGATAGAATTAATACTACTGAAGCAACACTCTCTCGTTATGTTTCCGGCGACAGAGAGCCTAAAGCGGATATGCTCGCAAATATCGCTACTGCCCTTCACACTACATCGGATTATCTGCTCGGAATTGAGCCTGATGATTTTGATTTCCCAAAGGTTGAGCGTCTATTAGCAAGAAACGCCGCAACAATGTCGGAAAAACAAAAACGAGCACTTATTTCTGCTTTGTTCGGGGAGGACTAATATTGGCATTTAGATTATCAGACAAACGATGTGAAGAAATCAAAGAGATTGTAGTCAACACTTTCGAGGAACTTAATATCCGATGTATTCCTATAAGTGCCTTTGAAATGGCTACAAAACTCGGTGCGGTGGTTGTCCCTTATTCCTCAAAAACCGAAGAAACACGGCAACTTATGATGGAAAGAAGTGAGGACGGATTTACCATCAAGAAAGATGGCGTGTGGTACATTTTTTATAA
>JAXJVI010000126.1:0-2221 GCA_036308615.1 Acutalibacteraceae bacterium
GAATAGTAGACGGCATCATGGTTGGCAACATTCTGGGAACGGTTGAGCTGTATGCCGTTAACCTGACGTCGTGCATAATCTTTCTGCGCAGCATTCCCATAGCCATATCGACCTACGGCGGCAACACGCTTTCCATCATCAGGAAAAGCAAACGCGACCAAAACGGCGCGGACACGGTATTTACCGCGTCATTCTGGCTCGGCATAATCTCCACAGTTATCATTTCCGCGCTGGGTATAGCTTTTATTGTCCCCTCGGCAAATCTGCTCTCACAGGGTAACGTTCAGATCACCGATCTGCTTATTCAATATCTTTTGCCGCTGTGGCTGCACACTCCGCTTGTAGCGGCAGTCAATCAGACGGCGGCTTACGCCCGTACCGACGGAATGCGCAAGCTGGCAACGGCGCTTCCCATAGTAGCCAATATAATCAACCTTTCCTGCGATTATCTTTATATGGCGGTGTTCGGCTGGGGAATCGCGGGAGCAAGCTGGGCAACGCTTACAGGCTACGCGGTCGGAACCGTTTTGACGCTGATTTATTTCAAGTCAAAAAAGCGCACTGTTCACTTTACAAAGGAAGCTTTGAGACGCCTTAAAGAAATCGGAAAAATCATCAGCATCGGTCTGCCCTCAGCGCTCATATATGTTTGCAATTTTCTGCGCCTGTTCTTTACAAACGCAATTATCCTTTCCGCTACCGGCGTTGTCGGAGGAAAGATAGCGTCGGTTTCGTTCTCGCTGAACAGCCTTGCGTTCATCTTTGTTGAGGGCGCTTCAATGACGCTGCTGCCCATACTGGGCGCGCTTTACGGTGAAAAGGATACCAACGGGCAAAAGCTCACGCTCCGGTACGGAATGCTGTTTACGCTTGGGCTCTCGGCAATAGTACTTATTTTGTCCGAAATCCTGCCTGTTCAGCTCGCGTCGCTTTACGGACTGACCGACCCGGGAATAACCGAGGTTTTTTCGGTAACATTCCGCATTTTCTCAATAAACGTACCCATTCTCGCCGTCATATATGTCATGAGGTCGTTTTTCCAGGCGACAAATCAAAAGGGGCTCGCAAACTTTCTCGTTATGCTTGACGGCGTTATCACCATAATCCCGCTGATGTACTGGTTCTCAAACTACGACATCTACTGGCTTTGGGTGTCCTTCCCCGTTTCAAAGGCGCTGACGATAGCCATCACTTTTGCGGCAATGGTGATAAGCAAAAAAGTCCGTAAAAAGAAAAACCTCCTCGGAATCGAGGAGCAGAACGGCACAGCGCTGGACTTTTCAATCAAAAACGAGGTTTCCGAAGCAATCAAAGCAAGCGAGGAAGCAATGGCGTTCTGCAAAAAGCAGAATGTCCCCGAAAACACCTGGAACGCTGTAGGCGTAGCGGTTGAGGAGCTCTGTCACAATATAGCGGTATATGCAAAATCAGAGTCCTCGAGCATGGTCGACGTTTGCGTGCGCGTATTCGACGACAAGGTAAACGTGCGGCTTCGGGACAGCGGCCCCGAATTCGATCCCACCGACTATATAGACAACAGCGGCAAAAAAATCACGGGGCTTAAGCTTGTAAGGCTGCTGAGCTCCTCGGTCAACTACAATCGCATCCTCGGCTTTAATGTGACGAATGTAACCGTTTCTTATACATAATTATGAAAAAAACAAAAAACCATTTTACCTTCAGGCGCCTTTCGCAAGACGCTGTAAAAATGCTGCGCGAAACCGAAAGTCGTACAAACTTCATCTATACTCTCGTATTGATCGCCGTTGATATCGGCGTAATGCTGCACGCGCTTTTTCACGGGCATTCGGCTTTTATACGTGCTTTATCAAACCTGCCGGTTTTTCTGGTAACAGCGGTAATTATCGTGAATATAGCCCAGCGCAAACGCACGCTGCCTTTTATAAAATACATCAACTTCGCGGTCATGCTGATCGCCGTTCTTGTTCTGTGTCTGGAGCAGGATACGCTGTACATTTTATCGTTTGTATTTCCTATTTTCATCAGCGTTTTTTACTTCAATCCGCGCTATACCATTATTACGTCGGCTGTTTCCTGGGTTATGCTTCAAATCGTCCTTTTCAACGGAATAAGCCTTAACGCCGCAAAGGTTGACGAACTGACGTATTCAGATGTTTCTTCTCTGATTTCGGACGCCTTTGACTTTTCAAAAACAAATGAGCTGTCGTTATGGGAATACAGGATCACTTCGCTTATTATC
>JAXJVI010000127.1:0-6263 GCA_036308615.1 Acutalibacteraceae bacterium
ACAATGTGCAACTGCGGCGCGCTCACTATCCCCGAGCTTCAGGAAAAGGCGAAGCTTACACTTGTTTCGGCGACCAGCATCGTTGAGGGCGGCGCTCACGATGTTATTCAAAAGGATACCTCGGCAGGCGTTATTAAATAATTATATATTGAATTTATCTTATAAAAACGGGTAAAATAGTATAGTCGGCGAAACAGTTAAGCGTTCGCCGACTTTAACATAGGAAAAGGAGGAGCAATTATGAATAAAGCTATGAAAAATACCCTTATCTGGGCGAGTGCGGCAGTTGCGGCAGGAACGGCGGCAGCGGCGGTCACCTACTGCGCCATGAAAAGCCTTGTGAAAATTGCCCTTGACCGCGAACAGCCTAAGATTTATCAAAAGCAAAAGGCAAAGCTTTCGGGCGCGGGCGGTCAGCAGGAGCTTTTTGAAGGACTTTCCGAAGCGTCCGAAAGACTTAAAAACAGCGGTTGTGAAACCGTAGAAATCACCGCACAGGACGGTGAAAGGCTTGTGGGTCATCTTCACCGCTGTGAAAACGCAAAACGCCTTATTATCGCTATGCACGGCTGGCGTTCCTCATGGGACAGCGATTTCGGGGTTATATCGGAATTCTGGCACAAAAACGGTTGCAGTGTGCTTTACGCGGAACAGCGGGGTCAGGGCGAAAGCGGCGGCGAGTATATGGGCTTCGGACTTACCGAAAGATACGACTGCCTTGACTGGGCAAACTGGGCGAACCAAAACGGCTTTGCCGATTTACCGATATACCTTTGCGGAATTTCTATGGGTGCCTCAACCGTACTTATGTCGGTGGGGCTCGACCTGCCCGAAAATGTGCACGGCATTATGGCAGACTGCGGCTTCACCTCTCCCCACGCGATTTTTAAGCATGTTATGGAGCATAATCTTCACTTGTCCTACAGGGGGCTTGCCGCCGCGATTGCAAATGATATGTGCAAAAAGCGGATTCAAATAGGCACTAAAGACTACTCCTGTACCGACGCTTTAAAGGAATCTAAGGTTCCGGTAATTTTTGTTCACGGAACAGACGATAAATTTGTCCCCGTTGAAATGACATATGAAAATCACAAGGCTTGCGCCGCTCCCAAGCGCCTGCTTATAGTCCCCGGCGCAGAGCACGGAATGAGCTATCTTGTGAATAAAGAGGAATATCAAAAGGCTGTCCTTGATTTTTGGCGCGATTTTGATTAATTAAAAATACCGGTACTTGAAAACTGCGAAAAATGTATAAAGGATTAGATTATCATATTTTCTTTTCCACACATTTTATTCCTTATGGCTATATATCACAAATTGTTAAGAATATCAATAACTGTTTCAAGCTGGGCGGGTTTAACCTTGTCGGGACAGGTATTATTAATAACACAGTCAGTGAAGTAATTAATTTCGTTAGCGTAAGCATTACTTGCCGGCAAGCCTATATCACCTGTATCAAGGTTGGAAACATTTGATATGGGACACCATATTTTACCATCTGTCTCATAAATCTTCATTTCACCCTTTTCCCAGGCTACAACAGCCCTTTCGAACTGGAAACGGAAATCCGCCGCAAACGGATATGGCGCGTCATACCACGAAGCCTCGGTTGTTAAAAAGAAATCATCATATTCATATACCGCGTTAATATAATCCTGTTCGGGTCTTTTTGCCCTAAAATCGGTAACCTTATTAGGATTTCCGAAAGCGTAAACTATAAAATCAGAATCGTGGATATGAAGGTCAAAAGGCACTAATCCGCTGCGGTTTTCATCTGCCATCCAATTATCCCAGCTCCATTTGGGTCTAAGGCCTAAGCGTCTCATAGAACCCGACAAAAGTTTGCCATAGGTGCCCTTATCGTATATATCCTTTACTATTTCATACTCAGGCCAGAAACGGAGAACCTGTGCTATCATAAACTTAACATTATTTTTCTCTGCACATTCGTATACCCGTTTCACATCCTCTTTTTTAAGAGAAACGGGCTTTTCGCAGATAACATTAATTCCCTTCTCCATTGCCTTAACCGAAAAATCGGCGTGAAGATATGTAGGAAGACAGATGTCAAGAATATCTATCTCTTCTTTGTCGAGCATTTCGTCAAAATCGGTATAATGCCTTTTTTGGGGGTATTTTTCCATCTGCTCGGGACGAATATCACAGAGAGCAGTAAGCTCTGAATCCTCCCTTGCCTCCCATGCAGAAATATGTGCGCCGCTTATACCGCCTACACCTACAAGTGCTACTTTTAACATAATTTTAACCTCCGTAAACCTCGTTTATAATGCTTTCAAGATATTTTTTAGCATAACGAATATCCTCAGTCTGCTGTTTTCCCTCTATTTCGCGCTCGATTGTAACATAAGAATCGTACCCGAGCTCGTGAAGCTTTTTAAAGAGAGCCTTAAAGTCCACCTTGCCGTTGCCTATGCGAACTTCGTTTCCCAAATCGTGACCGTTTGTGGGGTAAAGACCGTCTTTAGCGTGAATATTCATAACATATTTGCCGAAAACATCAAGTGCGTCCACCGGATTTGCCTTACCGTAAAGAATAACATTAGCAGTATCAAGATTTACACCTAAATTGTCGCAGCCAACCTTTTCAAAGCAACGAAGCATTGTAACAGGAGTTTCCTGTCCTGTTTCAAACAAAAGATACTGACCGTTTTTCTTTAAATGCTCCGCAACCTGACGAACCGCAACACAAAAAGGCGCAAACTGAGGGTCATTAGGATTTTCGGGGATAAAGCCCATATGGGTTACAACATTTTTAACACCTAACCTGTGGGCAAAATCCGCACCGTCGCATAGGTTTTTAATACGCATAACACGGTACTCAGGGGGAACAAGCCCTAAGGTTAGCTGCCCGTCATAAAAATTCCAGACGCACGGACCTTCCCAACCGCACCAGAATGCAGAAATTGTTATACCGTTTTCCTCGGTCAATTTTTTAATAATTTCTAAATTTTTGTCGGTCCACAGCTCGGGCTTCCACGAAATCAACTGACAGTTATCAAAGCCCTCTGCTTTAAGATTTTTGAACTTTTTTGACATATCGTCAATTTTATTGAAGTTAACACAAACGCCTATTTTCAACCAAATCACCTCAAAATCTTATTATTTTAAACTTATTTTTTAACGCCGGAATTAAAATACCAAACAGGAGCGGCAGACCAACCGTGACACAGACTTCCCGCATAACCGAAGGCATCCGCGCCGTCTAAAGTCTCCCAAAAAGATGTTGCGCCTTTTAAAAGCATACCGCCCCATTTTTCCTCAATTTCGGATTCTAAAAAATCTTTATACCGTTCTTTGAATCGCATAAGAGCCTGAAACTCAAACAATGCACTGCCGAGTGTTACGGGTACAAGGCTTCCGTCCTTTTTAACGCAAAGGTCGGAAATTTTTATTGCCCGTTCCTTCCCTACCGCTCCCGAACAAATTATCAAATACTGGGTCAATTCAGCATAATTCAAAAATCCGTTTTCGGTAATATAAGAAGCATATAAGCCCCGCTCTTCATCCCAGAAGTTTTCAAGCGCAGTAGCTATACCCTCATACTCTTTTTTGCATTGCTCGGCTTTATCGAAAATGCCGAGCTCTTTATAAATCTGCTGTGCATCCGACAGCGCCATAGCCATAAATGCGTTAATAGGCGCTTCGTATTTAATCAGATGACCTTTTTTCGCGGGGGAGCCGTCAAGATCATTGCTCCATTCGTAAAAATTCCAAATTCCACTGTCGCCGATAAAGGGAATCAGCCCGCTTTTATCAATCCTAATACGGAAAAAATCAAGTATTTTTCCTATTGCGGGCAGCAACTCTTTCACAAAATCACCGTCACCTACATTTTCCAAATATTCCTTTACAGCAGTAACAAAGGCCAGAGAAAAAGCCGGAATAGTAATACTTGATTCTGCGGGCGCGCACAGCTCCAAAAGTCCGTTTTCCTTTTGTCCTAACGCTAAAAGCCTAAGACTTTCACGCGGAAGCTCCGGATTATCAAAGCAGGTATACCCAAACAGCATTTGATTTCTTGAGTCCATAGCATACAAAGCCTGTTCACGCCACGGGCAATCCTCGTAATGCTCATGTGCACACAGCTCTAAAGTTCTTATTGATGTTTCGGAAATTTTCCGGTGCAATGCGTTCTTTAGCTCGCTGACTTTTTTATATTCAAAAGGATACGGGGTCGGATGCAAGCCGACATAATAAAGCCGAATTTGCCTTGCATAAGCATATACCGAAATATATCGGCAGCCCATCCTCTTAAAATAATGAGTAAAACACTGTCTGCCCGCCCGAGCGGTATACACGGCGGCGAATTGCCTTCCTCCAACACTTGTACGGACACGAAGGTCGTCCAAATGCTCGCCAAAACCGACTAAAATCTCCGCCTGATGAGGTAAATCGATTTCAAGCTCAAATACTCCCGATTCCTCACGGCCTATGTCAATTATAAAATAAATACCGTCTCCCTGATCCTCGCATTCAAGCGAATATCCGTCACTCTTGGGCAACTGGGTGCTCGGGCGCCCGCCAAAGGATAAAAAGGCGGTCTGCATCCTATCTCCGCAAGGGGAGGATTTAGGCAACGAGTCCTTAAAGGCGCCCCATAGCAATAAGCGTGTGCGGCACACCTCTTCAAATCGAAGCTGTCTTATCGGTCGCGGGAATAGCTCACATTCATATCCGGTTTCGGCAGCTGAACTCCAATCCGAGGACGGCAAGTATCCAAGCTCACGCCAACCGTCATCCCCATTTGCGTCATACCTAAAGGAATATGACATCTGTATCGAAAGCTTTTCAACAGCACCCGAGGTATACTCGCCCGACGGTCTGCACAGTACTCTGCGGTCACTAACTGCAACGGCATTTCCGTCCCCGTCAATAACGGCAAAAATCAGTCCCGCACTACCTTTATAATAAACCGAAGAGCTTTCTCCCTGATAATACCCAACAATAGACAGTACATTTTTGCCTATATTTACCCTGTCGGTTATATCCAGCTCGTCATAAACCTTATAATTAGGATAATCCGCATACTGAAACCCGGGCACATACTCCCCGTTCACAAAAACTGCATACCGCGAATCAACGCTTATGATTAGCCGTACTCGGTCTGTATTATGAATACAAAACTCACTGCGAAAATCCACATATTGATTTATTTCTTCCGCTTTAGCCCAAATCCAGCGCGCATTATTATTTAATATCAAACATTTTTTCAATTCAACCGCCTCATATTTTTATTGCACTTTTTATACTTTTATGATAACATACAATAAAGCATAGCTTTAGGATTATTTTGATTGTTTTTGGTACTATTTTGACCTAAAGGAATGATACTATGAAGCTTGATTATCAAAAAGAGTTGATCCCTGTTCTCTATGGAGACAGTGCGGTTAGAATTCTTGAAGAAACGAATACGCCTGCAAACAGAGTTTGCTTCGTATGCATTGGCACGAGCGTATGGAGCTTCTTTTAATATATTCAGGAAGCCTTAAACTTCATATAGGCGGCAAAGAGCTTACCGCCGAACAAGACAGCCTTGTTATCATTCCACCCGAAAGGGCTCATATGGGTGTCTCGGGAAATGACGGTGTGCGATACCGTACTGTTATGTTCGATTTGTCTGTCTTTCATAACAGAGCCGGTGCTACTGAAAAATATATTAAACCGTTATTGAAACAAGGTGCAAATTTTACTCCTGTTACCTACGATTCAGAAATAGTTTCTCATTGCAACTCGCTTATAAAGGAACAGCTTTCGGGAAACGCAGCTTCTGCGCTTATTGTAATCGGAAAAATATATGAGCTTTTGGGATTTTTATACCAACGCTGTTTATGCGAGCCTGCCTTGTCCACACCCGACAGCAAATTTAAAAATGTACTTGATTACATAGGAAACAATTACTGCGAAAATATTTCCTCCGCCGAGCTTAGCCGCCGTTTCGGATACGATGAAGCTTATTTTTGCCGCCGTTTTAAATTGGTAACGGGACTTACACCTATGAATTATATACAGATATTAAGGCTTGAGGACGCAAAGTCAAAAATAACGGAGGGAAGTCTTAAAATATCGGAAATATCTGCGCTTTGCGGTTTTAAAGACGCAAGTTACTTTACCCGATGCTTTAAAAAAAGGTACGGAATGACACCGGCACATTATGCCGGAGTAAAAAAGTAATAAGTATTCCGTGATGAATTTGATTAGTTAAATTAAAAATATTCGGACTTGCAAAGGGCAAGCCGTACCGC
>JAXJVI010000128.1:0-2750 GCA_036308615.1 Acutalibacteraceae bacterium
AAGCTACACCCCTACAAAAATCGCCTCCTACGCGGGGCTTTTCGTTCAGGCAATAGTAAATAACTTTCTGCCCATACTTTTTATAGCGCTTCAGGACGTTTATCATATAGGCTATGAAAAATTAGGCAGACTTATAATGTTTAACTTCATAACCCAGCTTGTGACCGATATGCTCACCCCTAAAATAGTTGGCATTTTAGGCTACAGAAAATGTGCAATAATGTGTCAGGGCTTCGCGGCGCTGGGACTTACAATGCTTTCATTTATGCCCCGTATAATGCCCGACCCCTATGTAGGCATAGTCGTTTCGGTTATGGTTTACGCCTTCGCAAGCGGGCTTATGGAGGTTATTTTAAGCCCGATGGTGGAAATGCTCCCGACAAAAAACAAGAGCGGCAATATGGCGGTGCTCCACTCCTTTTACTGCTGGGGTCAGGCTGTAACCACCCTTGTAACAACCCTTTTGGTAAGCCTTTTAGGCTATGTAAACTGGATGTATATACCTATTCTCTGGGCGATAGTACCCTTTATTAATATGTTCAGCTTTATAAAGGTTCCGATTATTGAGCCCGAGCCCGAGAGAAAGAGCGACAGCCTTAAAACGCTTTTAAGCTCGCCCCTTTTCAGGTGCTTTACGGTAATGATGGTCTGCGCGGGAGCAAGCGAAATCGCCATGGCGGAATGGGCGTCAATGTTCGCGCAACAGGCTCTGGGCGTTTCAAAGGTAGTCGGCGATTTGGCGGGACCCTGTGCCTTCGCGATCTTTATGGGAACGGGGCGAATACTTTACGCAAGGTTTTCCGCAAAGCTTTCCTTTAGAAAAACGGTTATTGTTTTAAGCGCGCTTTGCGCCGCCTGCTATTTAACGACGGCACTCACCGGCATTCCGATTTTAGCCCTTGTTTCCTGCGCGGTTTGCGGCTTTACGGTAAGCGTTATGTGGCCCGGGACTTATTCCGCCGGGGCTAAAGCCTTCCCGCGCGGTGACGCGGTTATGTTCAGCGTCTTTGCTATGTGCGGCGACCTGGGCTGCTGCTTAGGCCCTTGGATATTAGGCATTATCGCCGATATTAAAAGCCTGCACACAGGCTTTGCCGTAACCGCCCTTTTCCCGATAATAATGCTTATAACCGCAATTTTCTTTTTTAAGGAAGAGGTTATTAAAGAATAATATTGGAGGCGTTTTAGTTGAAAAGAGAAGATTATTTAAGCTGGGACGAATATTTTATGGGCATAGCCCTTTTATCCTCTATGCGCAGTAAGGACCCCTCAACCCAGGTGGGGGCTTGCATAGTAAACTCCGAAAAGCGCATTTTGTCTATGGGCTACAACGGTATGCCCCGTTGCTGCAGCGACGACGAGTTCCCGTGGGGGAAGGACGAAAATCCCCTTGACTCAAAATACCTTTATGTCTGCCACGCCGAGCTTAACGCCATACTTAACTGTGCAAGCGGAAATGTGCGCGGCTGTACCGTTTACACCACCCTTTTCCCCTGCAACGAGTGCGCTAAGGCGATAATCCAGTCGGGTATTGCCGAGGTTGTCTATATGTCGGATAAATATTCGGAGTCCGACTCGGTGTTAGCCTCAAAGCGTATGTTTACAACAGCAGGCGTGAAATTCAGGGAATACAATATCTCGGGCAAAGCTCTTGAGCTAAAGCTATAATAAGGAAAGATAGAATAAATGAAGCAGAACAACTTAAAAGGCAGTCTCATTCTCTGCACCGCCTCGCTTATATGGGGGCTTGCCTTTGTGGCGCAGAGTGACGCGGCGGATTTAGTCCCGTCCTTTACATTTAACGCACTGCGTTCCTTTATCGGTGCGGCGGCGCTCTTTGTATTTTATAAATTAACAGGCAGAAAAAATAAGTCAAGCTTTTTCCCCGCCGATAAAGCCCTTAGAAAGCAATATTTCTTGGCGGCGGCGGTCTGCGGACTAATGCTTACAATCTCGGTAAACCTCCAGCAGTTCGGACTTGCGGCGTACCCCGCGGGTGCGGCGGCGGAGGCTCGGGGTGGCTTTATTACCGCGCTTTATGTGGTGTTGGTGCCTGTAATCTCCTTTTTTATGGGCAAAAAAACAAGCCCCGTTATTTGGCTCAGTGCTCTTGTGGCGCTTTTAGGCTTTTATCTTCTCTGCCTTTCGGGCGGGGTTGGGGGAATCTACCTAGGAGACCTGCTTATATTTATATGTGCCGTATCCTTCAGTCTGCATATTCTCTCTATCGATAAATTTGTAGGAATTACGGGCGGAGTAAAGCTTTCGGTAATGCAGTTTACGGTGGTTGGCGTTCTGTCAGCTTTTTTAGCGCTTATATTTGAGCGTCCCGAGCTTTCAAACATATTAGCCGCCGCCCCGCAGATACTCTACCTCGGAATAATGTCAAGCGGCGTGGCGTATACCCTCCAAATTGTGGGTCAAAAATATGCCGAGCCCTCTGTTGCCTCCCTTTCAATGAGCCTTGAAAGCGTTTTTGCGGCGCTGGGCGGTTGGGTTATCTCGGGCAACGCATTATCGCTTAAAGAGTTTTGCGGCTGTGCATTAGTCTTCGCCGCGATTATCGTGGCTCAACTGCCCGAGATGATAGCTTCACGAAAAAAACAGGAGTGTTAATCCAAATTATATATTATAATATCAAAATAAGACGGGGCTGTAAAAAAACAAATCAGGGTTTGTAGGGGTAATTGAAAAATAGCCTCCCTTGCCTAAAGGGAGGGGGACCGCCGAACGGCGGTGGAGGGATATAA
>JAXJVI010000129.1:0-9453 GCA_036308615.1 Acutalibacteraceae bacterium
CAATAAGCGCGCAGACAATGTAAATAAATTTATATGCGTAGGAAACCCCGCTTTTTTCGCTCTTACGGCGCTTGTAAAGCAGAAAGGCGGCAACCAGCGACAAAAGGGTAATAAGGATAAGCTTTATAGCGAAAACCGCGTGATTATCGACATATGCCGTCTCGCCGTTCAGCAACCCGAAATGACCCGCAAAGGCATAATAGAAGGGGCTTGAATACATAAGCAGCTTATACTCCGTCTGCCATGTATAACCCCATAAATATTCATTACACAGGGAGGAGGTAATAAACTGAATTATAATAATACCTATGTTAAAGGTCACAAAGGATATTATCAAATCAAAAATACTGCCCGCGGAAACAATAAATATCATTGTAAACGACGCGCACATAACAAGTATTAAAATATTGTAAGCAAAGCCTGTTAAAATAGGCTTTATACTGCCCTTTACATAGTCAAGCGCCAATATTCCGCACATAGAGGCGTAGGAAAGCGTCGTAGGAAGCAGTATCGGAACTATAGACGCAAAAAATCGGGAGGCTAAAAGCCCCGTTCTTTTAAGGGGCAGGGAATGGAAGAAATCACTGCCCGGGCGGCTGTAGAGAAAGGTAAAATTCACGAAAAGATAAAGCAACGCCGCGCCGCAGGTGATAACCGTAACCGCCGAAATCACGGTAGGCGCGATATTATCAAAATTAAAAATACCCGAGGACTGCAGATTTAAGCGGTTGTTAATATGCGTCAGCACATACCCGGGGCAGAAAAGCAGCATAAATACCGTCATTAACACGGTAAGCCCCATAGTCCGCTTTACCGAATACCTGTAAAGCTTTAACGACGGATGGAATTTAACTGATGATACTTTTGACATCATATCCTGTCACCCCCAATTCATAAACAAACATTTCTTCAAGAGTCGGCTCAATACATTCCGAAAAAATAGGTGAAAGGCGGTTGATATACGCCATAATTTCCTCCTCGTCACCCCGTACAATCATACTGATAATCGAGCCGCTGCGTTCAATTTTAAGTATATTAAGCTCCGAAAATACCGAAACCTCGGGAAGCCGTGAAAATGCCATCTGTACCTTGTGAAGCTTACCCTTAAGCACTTCTATTGTGTCGCTGAAAATGATATTTCCACCGTGAATAAGTCCCACGCTGTCGCACAAATCCTCAAGCTCTCTTAGGTTGTGGGAGGCGATAACCGTGGTCATAGAGCGGTTTTCCGCCCCCTCTATAAGAATACTTTTAAGCACCTTTCTTATAACGGGGTCAAGCCCGTCAAACGCCTCGTCAAGTAAGAGGTACTTCGGAGAGGAGGCGATAGCCATAATAAGCGCCGCCTGCCTTTGCATACCCTTTGACATTGTGGCGATTTTCGCCTTGTAATCAAGAGGAAAAAATTCAAGAAGCCTGTTATAAAGCGCATTGTCAAAATTGGGGTAGACCGTGCGGTAAAGCTTAGCGGTCTCCTTTATAGTCGCGTGGGGCATAAAATACGGCGTATCACCCAAATAGGCGATTTCGGTTTTCTTGCGGAAATTGTCGAATATTTTCTCCCCGTCCGCGGTAATCCCGCCGCCGTCCGGAGTATAGATACCCGCCGCCAAGCGCAAAAAGGTGGATTTGCCCGAGCCGTTTGAGCCCACAAGCCCGAAAATAGAGCCGTCCTTAATACTTAAATCAATCGCGTCAAGCGCCTTTTTACCGTCAAATATTTTAGTGAGTCCGACAGCCTTAATCATTTTTTCGCCTCCCCGTTTTCTAATACCTCGTCCACTATTTCCTGTAGCTCGGTTTTGGTCATACCAAGCTCGACCGCGGATTGAACCGCCGCCCGAAAATCCTTTTTTGCCGCCTTCATAATAGCCATATCTGCCGCGGCGTCATCCGAAAAGAAGGAGCCCTTGCCCTTTACGGAGTAGATAACTCCCGCGCTTTCAAGCATTTGGTAAGCCTTTTGTATGGTGTTCGGATTGACGCAAAGCTCTAAGGCTAACTGCCGCACGCTCGGAAGCTGGTCTCCCCCTTTTGAAAGACCCAGCGCCTTCATACGGATAAAGCCGTTTACTATCTGGTCGCAGATAGGAACGCCGCTTTTATAATTCAGCTGAAGCACAACGCACCTCCGAAAAAAGTTTTTTGACTGTACTAACATCAATAGTACAGGTAAATCATACACTATATTTCTTTGTTTGTCAACATTATTTTCATTGATTTTTGCTCTTGAAAAAGACTTTTTATGATGTATAATATAAAGTTGTGTAATATTTATGAATTAAGGGGTCTTATTGTGAGTTTATACAGCTATTTACTGTCCTTAGCCTTAATACTGCTGTTCACCAAAATTTTCGGAATAGCCTCCGCCCGAGTGCATCTGCCGCAGGTGGTCGGAGCGCTTTTGGCGGGGATTATTTTGGGGCCAAGCGGTATAGGATTGCTTCAACAGTCGGATTTTCTTGTAAAAACCGCCGAAATAGGGGTTATTATGCTTATGTTCATCGCGGGTATCGACACCGATATTAACGAGCTTAAGCGCACGGGCCCCGCCGCCTGCCTTATCGCCGTAATGGGTGTGTTTGTCCCGATTGTCGGGTGCGGCGGCGTTTATTACCTCTTCTTCGGGAGCGGATTTAACAGTATAAATATGTTGAAAGCGGCGTTTGTGGGGGTTGTCTTTGCCGCGACCTCGGTAAGCATCACGGTTGAAACCCTGAACGAGATGGGCAAGCTTAAGACCCGTGTGGGCACAACCCTTCTTTCTGCCGCCATAATTGACGATATTATAGGTGTAATAGTGTTAAGCGTGCTTTCGGCTATGGGGGACAGCACCGTAAAGCCCGGTGTTACGGTGCTTAAAATTCTCGGGTTTTTCGTCTTCACCCTGGTTGTCGGCTTTATTGTATATAAGGTCTTTAAAAGGGTTTCGGTACACCATGAAACAAGCCGCCGTGTCGCGGTGTGGGCGCTGGCGTTCTGCTTCCTTATGTCCTACTGCGCGGAAAAGCTTTTCGGCGTAGCCGACATAACGGGTGCTTACTTTGCGGGGGTAATTCTCTGTAACCTTACTAAATCAAGGCAGTATGTCGCCAAAAAGATAACCGCGGCTTCTTATCTTTTGTTTTCTCCGGTTTTCTTCGCTAACATCGGGCTTAAAACCGACCTTTCGGGAATCAACGCGCAGATTTTGCTCTTCGCGCTGGTGCTGGCGGTTATGGCGGTTAGTACTAAGATTGTCGGCTGCGGGCTTGCGGCAAAAATCACCAAAATGAGCAACCGCGAATCCCTAACGGTAGGTATCGGAATGGTTGCCCGCGGCGAGGTTGCTTTAATGGTCGCCCAAAAGGGAATAGACGGCGGCTACATAGACTCCTCGGTTTTCCCGGCGATAGTGCTCTGCGTTGTCATAGCCGCGCTTATAACCCCCGTGCTTTTGAAGCTTTCGCTCTCACACGGCGAAACAGGCGGTTCGGGTGAGTCCCAAAGCCTTCCCGAAGCGTCCCCTGCGGGCACATAAAATAAAAATTAAAAAATACTTGACAAATTGAAATTTAGGTATTATAATACTCTTGTTGCAATCCAAAGACAGCAGGTGACCGTTTGGGTCGTAAGTAAATCGCCTGCCGAGGTGTGCGCTTAAATAATTTGTTTATTTACGCCCGTCCTTTGTCTTTGGACGGGCTAAGTTTTTTTCGGAGGTGAAATTTAATGCCTAACGCTTCTGTTTTAGAGAAAAAGCAACAGCAGGTTGCCGCTCTTGCGGAAAAGATTTCTGGTGCTGTTACCGGCGTGGTCGTTGACTACAAGGGTATCACGGTTGCCGACGATACCGCGCTTCGTAAGGAGCTTCGTGAGAACGGTGTGGAGTATTTCGTTGTTAAGAATACGATTTTAGGCCGCGCTATCGAGGGAACCTCTGTTGAGGGAATGAAATCTGTTTTAGAGGGTACTACCGCTATCGCTCTGTCCAAGGAGGACTACACCGCGGCGGCGAGAATACTCTGCAAATTCGCCGAGGGTCACGACAACTTCAAGGTTAAGTCGGGCTTCCTTGACGGTGAAGTAGTTGATGTTGCTACTATCGAGTCTCTTGCAAAGCTCCCGAGCAAGGAGGTTCTTCTTGCAACGGTTTGCAGTGCATTCCAGGCTCCTATCGCGGCATTTGCCCGCGCTGTTCAGGCAATCGTCGATAAAGACGGCTCCGCCGATGCGGAATAATTAATTAACTTAAAAATATTAATGGAGGAATTTAAAATGGCATCTGAGAAAATCACAGCTATGATTGAAGAGTTAAAGACTCTTACAGTTCTTGAGCTTTCTGAGCTCGTTAAAGCAGTAGAAGAGGAGTTCGGCGTATCCGCTGCGGCGGCAGTTGCAGTAGCAGCTCCGGCAGCAGGCGGCGCAGCTGCGGCTGAGGAGAAGACCGAGTTTGACGTTGTTCTTAAGGAAGCCGGCGCTGAGAAG
Organism: Acutalibacteraceae bacterium; assembly: GCA_036308615.1. Lineage (GTDB taxonomy): Bacteria > Bacillota > Clostridia > Oscillospirales > Acutalibacteraceae > UBA737. The sequence goes on from JAXJVI010000129.1 coordinate 4,468, forward strand.
ATTAAGGTTATCAAGGCTGTTCGTGAGATCACTGGTCTTGGTCTTGCTGAGGCTAAGGCTATCGTAGACGGCGCTCCGAAGACCCTCAAAGAGGCTGTAGCTAAGGAAGAGGCTGAAGCTATGAAGGCTAAGCTTGCCGAGGTTGGCGCTACTGTTGAGCTTGCTTAATTAAGCGGCAAGGTCAAAAAATTAAGAAGCTGTAAAAAACGCAGTTTCCGAAAAGACGGATTAATATAGCAAAAATTAAAACAAGCTTTGCAAAGCCGAAAATAAAGCTTTTGCAGAGCTTGTTTTCTTTTGGGCGGACAAATACCGATTTACTTTTTTAGGAAAATTTGAAAGTTGATTTTTGTACGGCAACATGGTATACTATTTTAAAAAGTATAAGGGGTAAAAGATGAAAAATATCAGGAAAGAAACCGCAGAGGTATTTCGGTATTTCAAGGAAATATGCGAGATACCGCACGGCTCGGGCAATATGGACGCTATCTCTGATTACTGCCTTCGTTTTGCAGAGAATAACGGCTTGCGGGCAGTAACAGACGGGGCTAAAAATGTCGTGATTTATAAATCGGGTACAAAAGGATACGAAAATGCCGAGCCGATTATTCTTCAGGGTCACCTTGATATGGTATGCCAAAAAAGGGAAGACGTAGGCTTTGACTTTGAAAAGGACGGGATTAGGACCTATACCGACGGGGGCTTTATAAAGGCAGAGGGTACGACCTTGGGCGCGGATAACGGCATTGCCGTAGCTATGATTATGTCGGTGCTCGCAAGCCCTGATTTGCCCCACCCGCCGATTGAGGCGGTTTTTACAACCGATGAGGAAATCGGTATGATAGGCGCAAAGAAGCTCGATTTTTCCGCCTTTAAAGCCAAAAGAATGATTAATCTTGACTCGGAGGAGGCTGATGTTTTAACCGTGTCCTGCGCGGGCGGCAGTGATTTTATTTCTTTTATGCCGACCGAAAAAACAACCGTACACGGTACTAAAATACTCCTTGAAATAGGCGGTTTAAAGGGCGGTCATTCGGGGGCTGATATTGATAAATGCCGTGTAAACGCAAATATGCTGGCAGCAAGAATTCTTAACTTTGCCAAAAAAACCTCGGACTTTCATCTGATAAAAATTAACGGCGGAACAAAAAATAACGCCATACCCTTTAGCTGTAAGGCAGAGCTTGCGGTAAAGGACGCGGAAGGCTTTATAAATACAATGAAAGACGGCATTTCCGCCTTAAAGAATGAAATCGGCGACAGGGAGGAAGCCTGCTTAATTAATTTAACGGCGGAAACGGAAGGCGATTTCGAGGCTTTAACGCCTTGTGATAGGGACAAGCTGATTTATTTATTGCTTACAACCCCTAACGGCGTTGTGGATATGAGCGCTCAAATAGAGAATTTAGTTGAAACCTCCTTAAATTTAGGCGTTTTGAAGACCGAGTCCGATGGAATCGTTATGCAATACGCGCTCAGGAGTCATAAATCCTCCGCGCTTACATTCCTTGAGGATAGGATGACTGCCTTTGCCGAATATAACGGCTGTAAGGCTCAAGCTTCCTGCCGTTACGAGCCCTGGGAGTTCAAAAAGGATTCGGAGCTTTGTAAATTATATTCCGAGGCTTTTTGTGAAAGGTTCGGCAGAGAGATTAAGGTATCGGCAATTCATGCGGGGCTTGAATGTGCGGTTTTTGCAGGGGAAATCGAAGACCTTGACTGTATCTCGGTGGGCCCTGATATGTTCGATGTTCACACCGTGAACGAAAGACTGAGTATTTCATCCGCCGAGGAAATTTTTGAACTGCTTTGCGATGTGCTAAAAAAATGTAAATAATAATTTGAGAGGAAACAGAAAACTATGGAAAACAAAGAGTTTAAACCGTATATTCCCGCGGAGAAAATCACACCCGAAATAACGGCAACCTCTATTATTATGGGCGTGCTGTTGGCGGTTGTATTCGGAGCGGCAAACGCTTATCTGGGACTGAGAGTCGGTATGACCGTTTCGGCGTCTATCCCCGCGGCGGTTATCGCAATGGGCGTTATCCGCGTGCTTTTGCGTAAAAACTCAATTTTGGAAAGCAATATGGTGCAGACAATCGGCTCGGCGGGCGAGTCCCTTGCGGCGGGCGCTATCTTTACTCTGCCCGCGCTTTTCCTGTGGGCGGCAGAGGGCAAAATGGAAAAGCCCGGAATACTTGAAATAACGGCTATCGCCCTTATAGGCGGACTGCTCGGCATATTTTTTATGGTTCCGCTTCGCAATGCGCTTATTGTAAAGGAGCACGGCGTGCTTCCGTATCCCGAGGGAACTGCCTGCTCCGAGGTTCTTCTTGCAGGAGAAGAGGGCGGCGCTAAGGCATCTACCGTTTTTGCGGGAATGGGCTTTGCGGCGTTGTTTAAGTTTATTATTGACGGCTTAAAGCTGGTGTCGGGGGAAATCTCGGCAAGCGTTAAGGGCTTTGCGGGGCAAATAGGCACACAGATTTATCCCGCGGTAATGAGCGTCGGCTACATTTGCGGCGCGAGAATTGCCTCCTATATGTTTGCGGGCGGCATATTAAGCTGGCTTGTTATAATTCCGCTAATTGTCCTTTTCGGTGCGGATATAACCCTTTATCCCGGAACTCAGCCTATCGGCGAAATTTTCGCCTCGGGCGGAGCGGGCGCTATATGGGGTACTTATATAAGATATATCGGTGCCGGCGCGCTGGCGGCGGGCGGTATTATAAGCCTTGTAAAATCTTTGCCGCTTATTATAAAAACCTTCGGCGGTGCGGTAAAGGGTATGGCGGGCTCTAAGACAGACGCTAATGACCGTACCTCTAAAGACCTTTCGATGAAATTTGTACTTGCGGCGATTGGGGCTTTGACCTTACTTGTATGGCTTATTCCGGTTATTCCCGTAAGCCTTATAGGGGCTGTAATTATTGTTGTATTCGGTTTCTTCTTCGCCACTGTATCCTCCCGTATGGTGGGCTTGGTCGGAAGCAGTAACAACCCCGTTTCGGGTATGGCGATTGCTACCCTTTTAATTGCTACGCTGATTTTAAAGGTTACGGGAGCCGGCGGTATCGTAGGTATGTGCAGCGCTATCGCGATAGGCTCGGTTATCTGTATTGTATCGGCTATTGCGGGCGATACATCCCAGGATCTTAAAACAGGATACCTTTTAGGCGCAACACCTAAGAAACAGCAGATAGGTGAAATTATAGGCGTTATCGCGGCGGCTTTAGCTATCGGCGGAACCCTCTATCTTTTAGACAGCGCGTGGGGCTTCGGTACGGACGAGCTTGCGGCGCCTCAGGCGACATTGATGAAGCTTATTACCGAAGGCGTTATGGAGGGAAATCTTCCGTGGGCGCTTGTGTTTATCGGCGTATTTATTGCGGTGCTTGTTGAAATTGTCGGCATACCCGTGCTTCCCTTTGCCATCGGCGTTTATCTGCCCGTTCAGCTCAACGCCTGTATTATGGTAGGCGGTCTTATCCGTTTGGCGTTTGATAAGTTAAAGCGCAATAAGGAAGAAAAGGACGCTATTATAAACGACGGTGTTCTTTTCTGCTCGGGTATGATAGCGGGCGAAGGCCTTGTGGGTATCCTCTTGGCGCTTTTGGCGGTATTCGGAATCGGTTCAGCGATTGACCTGTCCGCAAAATGGGCAATACCCTCGGCGGTTTCCGATATCGGGGGACTGGTATTATTCGGAATAATAATTCTGACCCTCTTAAAATTCTCCCTTTGGAAGAAGAGAAAATAAATATGCGAAATAATAAGGGCAATAATTATCTTGATTTGAAACCGCAAAGGAGTGATAAAATTTCCTGGTCGGAACAGGACGGTAAGGTCACTCTTGAAATTGAAAACAAGGGATTTTGGAACAGAGTTTTTCAAAAGCTGTTTAAGAAACCTAAGATAAGCTATGTTCATTTAGACGAGCTCGGAAGCTTTGTTTGGCCCTTAATAGACGGCGAAAAAACCGTTCTTGAAATCGGGCAGTCAGTCGAAGTCGAGTTTGGGGAAAAGGCTAATCCGTTATATGAGCGGTTGGTTAAATATTTTGAAATACTTAAAAGCTATCATTTTGTATATTTCTCAAATAAAACCTTGACAAAGCGGTAAGATAACGATATAATAGTCTTTGTGACGATAGAGGTGGAAGTATGATTATTGATTTAAAGAAAATTTTTGTCAATGAGAATTCTTCCTTACCGATTGAGTATTCGTTGGATATGAGCAAGGTTGATTTTTCGGGCGATTATCCGCTCAAAAAGCCCGCGGAAATCAAGGGCTCCGTAACCAACAAAGCAAGCCTTGTGGAGCTTGACGCGGATATTTCCTATGTCTTTGAGGCTCCGTGCGACCGTTGCGGTGTTTATACCGCGAAAAAGCATACCCTGCATATAAGGAAATCCTTGGCCCCGTCCATTGAGGGGGAGGAAAGCGACAGTATTCTGCTTACTCCAGATATGAAGCTCGACCTTGAAGAGCTTGTCTATTCCGAGGTGATCGTAAGTCTTCCTATGAAGCATTTATGCAAGGACGACTGCAAGGGATTATGCTCTAAATGCGGCAAAAATCTCAATGAGGGCAAGTGTGACTGCCCCGAGAAGGAGATTGACCCAAGGCTTTCGGCACTTGCCGAGCTGTTAAATAACTAATAATATACTTTTATTATTTTAAGGAGGTGCTGAAAATGGCAGTACCAAAGAGAAAAACCTCTAAAGCAAGACGCGACAAAAGAAGAAACAACCTTTGGAAGCTTACCGCTCCGACACTCGTAAGATGCTCTAATTGCGGTGAATATAAGCGTCCGCACAGACTTTGCTCTGCCTGCGGCCAGTATGATGGACGCGAGGTAGTTAAGGTGGGCGAATAATTTTCGTCATACGGTCTTCGTAAAAAGGGGCAGAGGAGGAAGGTTTCCTCCTCTGCTTTTTTAGACGCTGGACGGGACGATGTGGGCATCGTCCCCTACAATGG
>JAXJVI010000130.1:0-7190 GCA_036308615.1 Acutalibacteraceae bacterium
CTGCGGCGGCGATTGCTAAAAAATACGGCTACCGCGTAAAGGTTGTATCCCTTGACGGTCAGGTGGTGAACCCGGGCGGCTCCCTTACCGGCGGCTCCCTTGTAAAAAGCGCCGGTCTTTTAAGCCGTTCGGGGGATATAAAATCCCTTGAAAAGGATATTTTAAAGCTTACCGAAAAGGCTAAGGAAACCGAGAAAGCCTATAATGAGGCTAAAGAGGCGGCGTCAGCCGTACAGGCTGATATTACCGCCGAAAATGCGGAAATCACAACCGCAAACGAGGACAAAATCCGTGCGGTTTCAGAGCTTAAGCGCTTGGGCGATTTGAAGCAAAGCCTTGAAAATTCCTTTAAGCAGTTATCCGATGAGATCGAAAGCGGCGAAGAAAAGCTTAAAAAGCTAAAAGAGGTATCCTCTGCGGCGGCAAGGGCTATAGCCGAGCTTGACGGCAAAAAGTCCTCCGTTCAGGCGGAAATCGATAAAATGACCGGCGGCAGAGACAGCCTTAACAGCGAGCGAGAAAAGGCGACGGAGGAAATTACCGCGGCAAAGCTTGCGGTTATAGAAATACAAAAGGACACCGAGGCGCTGAACAATCAGGCAGAGTCTCTTAACGAAATGATTGCGGGCAGAGCCGACAGGCTTAAGGGCATAGAAAAGGAAATCGCACAATATGAGCTTAAAAACGCCGATTTAATTTTAAAAACAGAGCAATCGGCGGCGGAAACCGAGGATTTAAGGCTTAAAATCGCCGAGTCCGAGCAGAATATTAAGGAACTGCTTGAAAAGCGCAACCAAACCGAAAAGGCGGGGCTTGAGCTGCGCACCGGCGAGCGCGAGCAAACCTCACAGCGTGAGAAAATCGGCGGGGAATTAGCCCGCCTTACCGAGCGCAAGGAGGTTATGCTCAAGGAGTATGACGAGGTAATCCGCAAGCTTTATGACGAGTATGAGCTAACAAGGAGCGAGGCAGAAAAAATCGGTATTCATATCGAAAAGCCCTCCGAGGTAAAACGCGAGCTTGCCGAAATCAAAGCGAAAATACGAAACTTAGGCAATGTTAATGTTTCGGCAATAGAGGAATATAAAGAGGTAAGCGAGCGGTACGAGTTTATGTCGGCACAGATAAACGATGTCGAGACCACCCGCGCCGAGCTTCACAAGCTTATAAATCAGCTTACCCACCAAATGCAAGATATTTTCACCGAGGGCTTTAACAAGATTAACGAGAATTTCGCTAAAACCTTTACCGAGCTTTTCGGCGGCGGAAGTGCAAGCCTTACGCTATCCGAGCCTGACAACATTCTTGAAAGCGGAATTGATATTAATGTAAAGCTGCCGGGTAAAAATGTGCCCAGCCTTGACGGACTTTCGGGCGGCGAAAAGGCGCTTATCGCATTGTCGATCTACTTCGCGATAATGCGTGTTAACGCTCCGCCCTTCTGCTTCCTTGACGAGGTTGACACCGCCCTTGACGATATTAATGTCGAACGGTTTGCGGATTATATGAAGCGGTCGGATTTCTCGACCCAGTTTATCTGCGTCACCCACCGCCGCGGCACAATGGAGTCGGCGGATATGCTCTACGGCGTCACAATGCAGGAAAAGGGCGTTACAAAGCTTTTGGAGCTTAATGTAGCCGAGCTCGAAAAAACACTACTGTCACAGGGTGCATAATCTATTTTGAAAGCGGGACATCAATGGGATTTTTCGGTAAAATTAAAGAGGGTCTTAAAAAAACGAGAGACTCTATTTCAAACGGCGTAAACAGTATTTTGAACAGCTTTACCAAAATTGACGACGAGCTGTTCGAGGAGCTTGAGGAGACCCTTGTTATGGCGGATGTGGGGGTTGCGACCGCCGGGGAAATATGCGACCGTCTGCGTAAAAAGATAAAGGAAACGGGCGCTACAGACCCCAAAGAAATAAAGGGTATGATGAAGGAAATAATATCCGAAATGTTGGGTGAAAACGAGGGGCTGAGGCTTGATACAAAGCCTTCGGTAATTCTGGTAATCGGCGTAAACGGCGTGGGCAAGACCACCTCAATAGGCAAAATCGCCGCCAAGCTTCAAAAGGAGGGCAAAAAGGTGGTTTTGGGCGCGGCTGATACCTTCCGTGCCGCCGCCATCGACCAGTTGGGTATCTGGGCGGAGAGAGCCGGCGTTTCTATGGTAAAAAGCGTGGAGGGAACAGATCCTGCCTCGGTAGTCTTTGATACCATTGCCTCGGCTAAGTCAAAGGGCGCGGATGTTATAATCTGCGACACCGCCGGCAGACTTCACAACAAGAAAAATCTTATGGACGAGCTTGCGAAGATTAACCGAGTTATCGCAAGGGAATTGCCCGAGTCCTCGGTAGAAACCCTGCTTGTGTTAGACGCCGCCACGGGTCAGAACGCCGTAAATCAGGCCAGAGAGTTTAAAAACGCCGCGGATATTACAGGAATTGTGCTTACAAAGCTTGACGGCACGGCAAAAGGCGGTATAATAATAGCTATAAGCAACGAGCTTAATATACCGGTAAAGTTTGTCGGCGTGGGCGAGGGAATTGACGATTTACAGCCCTTTGACGCCGCCGAATTTGCCGACGGAATTTTTGAGGAGTAACCGTAAATGAAAATATTTATAGCTACTAAAAATCAAAAAAAGCTAATCGAACTCACAAGAATTCTAACCCCTTTCGGCTTTGAGGTGTTGAGTGAAAAGGATTTGGACAGTCCCTTAGAGGAAATAGAAGAAACAGGGACTACTTTCAGGGAAAATGCTCTTTTAAAGGCTAAAGCGGGGCTCTTACGGACGGGATATATTTCGGTTGCCGACGATTCGGGCATTTGTGTCGATTACTTAAACGGTGCTCCGGGAATATTTTCGGCGCGTTATTCCGGCGGTAACGATGAGGACAATAACAATAAGCTTTTAAATGAGCTTGAGGGTGTGCCGCTCGGTAAGAGAGGTGCCCACTACACCGCCGCTATTGCCTGCGTTTTCCCTGACGGGAGAGAATTTACGGTTGAGGGAAAATGCTACGGTAAGATTGCTTTCGAGCGGCAGGCAGGCAACGGCGGATTCGGATACGACCCCTTGTTTATAAGCGAAAAAGGACCTTTCAGTCAGTTGACGGCTGAGGAAAAGGATTCGATTAGTCATAGAGGACAGGCTCTTAGGCTTTTTAAAGAAGAATTGAAAAAATATATTTAAACGGAGAAAATTATGTTAAACAGCAGACAGAGAGCGCAACTGCGCGGACTGGCAAACAGTATGGAAACGATTTTTCAGGTTGGCAAATCGGGCGTAACCGAAAATACCGTGAAGCAGGTGAGAGACGCGCTTGAGGCAAGGGAGCTTATAAAGCTTCGCACCCTTGAAACCTGCCCTACTTCTTCACGCGAAACCGCAGAGGAAATCGCCGAAAAAACAGGAGCGGATGTAGTTCAGGTTATCGGTACACGCTTTGTTCTTTATAAGGAAAGTAAAGACAATAAACAAATAAAGCTTGTGAAATAATGGGATATACGGCAATTTTCGGCGGAACCTTTAATCCGCCGCATATAGGACATTACGAGATGCTGTCGGCACTTGAAAAATGCCCGCAAATTGAGGAAATATGGCTTATGCCGGATAAAATACCGCCGCATAAGGTCTGTGATTTTTTGGCATGCGATAAGGACAGGATAGAAATGTGCCGCATTATCGCTAAAGACTTTAAAAAAGCGTGTCTTTGCCTTGCGGAATTTGAGCGGGAGGGTAAGAGCTACACCTTTGACACGGTGACCGAGTTTCGGAAAAAATATCCCGATAAAAAATTCACCTTCGTCTGCGGCGGGGATATGCTTGTCTCCTTTGATAAATGGTATAGGTATGAGGAGCTTATGAAAATGCTCCCATTTACCGTTTTCAGGCGCACCGATACCGACAACGCCGAGTTTGACCGTATGGCGGAAAGGCTTTCCCTTGAGGGAATGAAAATCACGGTTATGAGTGAGGTTATCACGGCGGTTTCGTCTTCTTATATAAGGAATAATTTAGAAAAATCGCGGGATTTACTGCCCGAGAAAATATATAATTATATTGAAAACAGAGGGATTTACTGTGGCGGAAAATAAAACCGATTACGAATCACTTAAAGAGGTACTTAGGCAAAGACTTAACGAAAAACGGTATTATCATTCGCTCTGCGTTGCGGACGAGGCAAAACGGCTTGCCGAGAAATACGGCGGAGACATAGAGAAAGCCTACCTTGCGGGACTGCTCCACGATATTACAAAGAATGCGCCCGAGGAAGAACACTTGCAAATCTTTAAAGAATTTGGTATAATCTTAACCGATATTGAGAAAAACGCAAAAAAGCTGTGGCACGCCATGTCGGGCGCTCTTTATGTAAAGAATGTTTTGGGAATAAGCGACCCTGAAATTATCGATGCTATACGCTATCACACCACCGCAAAGGCGGATATGTCTTTGCTTGCAAAAATACTCTACCTTGCGGACTTTACCTCAAAGGACCGCGATTACGAGGATGTCGATGTGATAAGGGAGTATGTTGACGAGTCGCTCGGCAAGGCTTTTGTCTACGCCTTGCAGTATTCGATTACAGATTTGGTAAATCAGAGCAGAGCCGTCCATCCCGACACGGTGGAGGCTTACAATCAGGCTGTTTTAAAATAACAATTCGGAGGAATGAAATTGGAAGCATTTGAAATTTTGAAAATCGCGGCTAACGCCTTAAACGCGAAAAAAGCAAGGGAGCTTAGCGCGATAAAGGTGGGCGACCTTACTGTTTTAGCCGATTACTTTTTGATGTGCACCGCCACCTCTTCGACCCATGTTCGCGCCCTTGCGGACGAGGCGGAGGAAAAGCTTAACGAGGCGGGAGTAGCGCCCCACCATATAGAGGGAAAAACCACGGGCTGGATAGTGCTTGACTACGGCTCGGTTATAATTCATATCTTCAGCCGCGACCAGCGGGAGTTCTACGACCTCGATAAAATGTGGAGCGACGGCGAGCAGGTCAACTTAGATGAAATTCTTACCGAATCCGAGGGGGATTAATAATGTCAAAGGCATACGATTACGCAAAAATTGAAAAAAAGTGGCAGGATATTTGGGACGAAAAACAGACCTTCGCCGCAAAGGACGATTATTCTCTGCCTAAGTTTTACGGACTTGTGGAGTTTCCCTACCCGTCGGGTCAGGGACTTCATGTAGGTCATCCGCGTTCTTATACGGCGCTTGATATTGTCTGCCGTAAAAAGAGGCTTGAGGGCTACAATGTGCTTTATCCCATGGGCTGGGACGCCTTCGGTCTTCCTACCGAAAACTTTGCGATAAAGAACCATATTCACCCGTCTATTGTAACCGAAAATAATATAGCCAACTTTAAAAGACAGCTTAAATCCTTGGGATTCTCCTTTGACTGGAGTAGGGAGATAAACACCACCGACCCGTCCTACTATAAGTGGACTCAGTGGATTTTCCTCCAGCTTTTCAAAAAGGGACTTGCTTATAAAAAGAAAATGTCGGTTAACTGGTGTACCTCCTGCAAGTGCGTGCTTGCAAACGAGGAGGTTGTAAACGGTCATTGCGAGCGTTGCGGCAGCGAGGTTGTCCATAAGGAAAAAAGCCAATGGATGCTAAAAATCACCGACTATGCCGAAAAGCTGCTTGAGGGACTTGAAGGGGTTGATTTTATCGACCGTGTAAAGACCCAGCAACGCAACTGGATAGGCCGCTCCTACGGAACTCAGGTAAAGTTTACCGCCAGCACAGGCGATGAGTTTGAAATATTCACAACCCGTGCGGACACTCTTTTCGGAGCTACATATATGGTTATGTCGCCCGAGCACCCGCTGATTGAAAAGTGGGCGGATAAGATAGAAAATATGGACGAGGTTTTGGCATACAAGCAAGAGGCGGCTAAAAAGTCGGACTTTGAGCGCACCGAGCTTGCAAAGGACAAGACCGGCGTTGAATTAAAGGGTGTTACCGCTATAAACCCCGTAAATAAAAAGGAGCTTCCGATTTTCATTTCGGACTATGTGCTTATTTCCTACGGTACCGGCGCTATTATGGCGGTTCCCGCCCACGACGACCGCGACTGGGCGTTCGCAAAGAAGTTCGGACTGCCTATTATTGAGGTTGTTTCGGGCGGCGAGGATGTTGAGACCGCGCCTTATACCGAATGCGCTACAGGAAAAATGGTAAATTCCGGCTTCCTTGACGGTCTTTCTGTGGAGGAGGCTAAAAAGGCAATGCAGAAGTGGCTTGTCGATAATAATTTAGGCTTTGTTAAGACCAATTACAAGCTTCGTGACTGGGTCTTCTCCCGCCAGCGTTACTGGGGCGAGCCTATCCCGATAGTTTACTGCGAGAAGTGCGGCTATGTTCCGCTTCCCGAAAGTGAGCTACCCTTGGTACTGCCGAATGTTGACTCCTACGAGCCCACCGATAACGGTGAATCTCCCCTCGCAAAGATGACCGACTGGGTTAACACCACCTGCCCCCATTGCGGCGGTCACGCGGTAAGGGAGACCGATACTATGCCCCAGTGGGCGGGCTCCTCGTGGTACTTCCTCCGCTATTGCGACCCCCATAACGACAAGGAATTTGCTTCTAAAGAGGCGCTCGAATACTGGTGCCCCGTTGACTGGTACAACGGCGGTATGGAGCATACTACACTCCACCTGCTTTACAGCCGTTTCTGGCATAAATTCCTTTATGATATCGGTGTTGTTCCCAATCCCGAGCCCTATGCGAAGCGTACAAGCCACGGTATGATTTTGGGCGAAAACGGCGAGAAAATGTCCAAATCCCGCGGAAATGTCGTAAACCCCGATGACATTGTAAGGGACTACGGCGCGGACACAATGCGTGTTTACGAAATGTTTATAGGTGACTTTGAAAAGGCGGCACCTTGGAGCCAGTCCTCAATAAAGGGCAGTAAGCGTTTTCTTGAAAAGGTTTGGGCGTTGAATGAAAAGCTTATTGACGGTGAAGACTACCGCCCCGAGCTTGAGGCGGCATTTAACCGCGCGATTAAAAAGGTCACCGAGGATATAGAAGGTCTTAAAATGAACACCGCTATCGCGGCGCTTATGTCCCTGCTTAACGATATTCAGGCTACGGGCAGTATCACAAGGGGAGAGTACAGAACAGACCTGCTTCTCTTAAACCCCTTCGCACCCCATATGAC
>JAXJVI010000131.1:0-3221 GCA_036308615.1 Acutalibacteraceae bacterium
ACCTATTATTTCGCTGTTGTTGCCACCGATGAGCAAGGCAGAGACTCTGTCCCCTTAAAATTAGACAACTACACATTTGAGTATGTACCTTATGACGATTGGGACGGCACCGTTGCTGAGCGCTTTACCGTGGGCGACGGCTCGGCGGCTAACCCCTACCTCATTCTCAATGCCGAGCAGTTAGCTTACCTTGCTAAGTACTGCAGCTATGGCAGCGGCTTTGAAACTGCGGGTAAATTCTACAAGCTGGCTGTAGACGTTAATCTTAACGATGTCAGCGCTTCCGATTGGATGAAGAAAGATCCTCAGGAATGGACAGTCGGCACAGCCATCAACCTGAATAAGGTTCCCTTCGCAGGCACATTTGACGGTAACGGCCATGTTATTAAGGGCTTGTATATCGGCGAAAACGCCGGAACCTATAACGGTCTCTTCCCCGGCGTTTCGGGCGCGGCTGTTATTAAGAACCTCGGAATTGACGATTCTTACATTTCCGCAGGCGGCTATTCAGGCTTTATAGCAGGTCAGCGTTATTCGGATACCACAGGCTCCGGAGTTACGATTCAGAACTGCTATGTAGGCAGCAACGCCAAGATGGAGGGCGAATATGCAGGCGGCTTCCTCGGCGGTGTTTTGAATAAAACCACCGTTAAGAATTCTTATTCAAAGGCGACTGTCACCGGCACCCTCGGCGCAGGCTCCTTTATAGGCGACCTTCCCTATCCCGATATTTCGGTTACATTAGAGGGCTGCTATAACGATAAGGAAACCGCACTTGTTGCGTTAACAGGCGCTTTCACCAAGGTTAGCTACAAAAACTGCTACACCCTCGGCGCTTCGGCGGAGGGTCTCGGCACCAGAACCCTTGAGCAAATGACAGGCGAAAACGCAAAGCTCTATATGCAAAACTTCAATTTTGAAGGCTTATGGTCTGTTGTTGAAGACGGTACTCCGGCTCTTACCTTATTCGTTCCCGTTGAAGAAGAACCTATAGTTAAATGGGACGGCACAGCGGCAACAGGCTTTGCAGGCGGAACAGGTACCGAAACCGATCCTTACCTCATTTCCACCGGCGAACAGCTTGCTTACCTTGTAAGCACTACTGACTATAACACTACCAACGGAAAGTATTTTGAGCTGACTGATGATATTTATCTTAACGATGTATCATCCGAGGATTGGTATCAAAATGCAGAAAATCACGAATGGAGGTTCGCCAATTCGGAGTCAACTGGTGCAGGCTTCCGTGGCACTCTTAACGGTAACGGACATATTATATACGGTTTGTATATAAATTCGGGAAGTTATGGTTGGGCAGGTTTATTCCCGATTCTTAGAGGTGAAATTAAAAACCTCGGAATCTCAAAGTCCTATATTTATTGTACAAGAGATAATAACAATGTAACTGTAGGAGCTTTTGCGGCATGCACAAGAGGAGCTCTTCCGGCTAAAATCACCAACTGCTTCGTTGACGATACCGTACAAATGGCAGGATACAGTTTAGGCGGATTTGTAGGTACATTGAATGAAGGAAACGGAAAACTAATAATTGAAAATTGCCACTCAGAGGCAAAGCTTACACAGTATCAATCGGGGTTTAAGTCTCCCCGTCAGTTTGTAGGCGATTGCCATTGGCCAAATAATTCGATTGGCAATTTGGAAATTAAAAATTCATACGCTGTAGGCAATTTTGATCTTGGTCCTGCTCCCTATACTGTAGGCAGTGATGTATATAAGCCCAACTTTACAAACTGCTACACCACAAATGCGGCTTCAACCGAAACAACAGGTGTAACCGTGCTTACCAAGGCTCAAATGACAGGCGCACAGGCTCTAATTAATATGAAAGATCTTGATTTCCAAAATGTTTGGTGCGCAGTAGACGATAAAACACCGCAGCTTCGCTTTAATGATACTGATAAACAAAATGCCACAAAATGGTGGAAGGCATGGGACGGAACCGTACCGGATAGCGTTACTTTTGACGGCGGAGACGGAAGCTCTGCAGCTACTGCTTACGAGATTTCCACCCCCGAACAGTTAGCTTATATTGTTAAAAATGGATCAAGCAAATATTTTAAGCTGACCGATGATATTTATCTTAATGATGTATCAGCTCCTGAATGGTATAATAGCAAGAATGTTAATGTTTGGAATACGACTGTCGGCGCTAAACATTTCTCTGGAAGTGTTGACGGTGACGGTCATACGATTTACGGTTTGTGTATAAAAGGTGAGGATAGCGGTGATGCTCAACATTATTTCACCGGTTTAATTCCCTGTTTTATTGGCGGTACTATTTCTAACATAAAAATTTCAAGTTCTTATGTTAAATCGTTACGCTCTGCTGGCGGTCACGGCGTGTTGGTCGGTATGATTTGGAGAGGTAGAACCATAAAAAATTGTGTTATAGATGAAACTGTAGAGTTCATCACAGGCGGGAATGGTTCACCGTTAATAGGTGCTCTTAATGATGACGGCGATAATCACACAACTTCTGTCACTGTTGAGAATTGCTATGTTGCCGCTAAAATGAGTGCATTATGGGGTAAACCCTATGCATTTTTTGGCGTAGGGATTAAACCCTCGGGCATGATTTATTCAGATACAACCAGCCATCTTATTGTTAAAAATTCCTACTATTCAGGTAAATATGATTTGGCCAATGAAGTGGCAGATGCACCCGTTATATATCAAGGTTGCTACACCACAAAAGTGTACGATGAGGAAAATGGAGAAACAGTTCCCAAAGGCGTAACAGCTGCTTCAACATTAGAAGCAATGCTCTCCAATGGTTTGACCGATGTATTAAATGTATTCCCGAAGCTCGGTAATGTAAACGGCGCAAAAGACGGAAACGGTAAATATGACGATATTATAGACATCTGCGACCTTGTAAAGCTTAAGAAGTTTATACTTAAACCGGAATCAGGTATTAATATCTGCTCCGCAGATTTTAATAACGACAGAGAAATTAACGATAGGGACTTTGACGCTCTCAAGAGGTATATATTGGATAACGCATAGGTTTTTCAGTAGAGCCGATTGAGCTTAACAGTACAAATGTTAAGGTATTAGGAGAAAGCGTTGTGTTGGACGCAGGCGTTGCGCTTAACCACAGCGCTTCCTCTGTTGAATTCACTTCAATAGGCTCAACGAAAAATTATCTTACCGGCAAAAATAATGGTAGTGATGACCTTTATTTCACGGTGTACATTAAC
>JAXJVI010000132.1:0-4147 GCA_036308615.1 Acutalibacteraceae bacterium
GCGGTAAGAAAGTTCAGTCCCCTTATTGTCGGTCTTTCCGATAACGCTAATTTCATCGCCTCGGATGTCACAGCCATAGTTAGCCATACAAAGAATATTATGTATATTGAGGACGGCGAGATTGCGGTACTCAACCCCGACGGTGTTAAGCTTTACGATTCGGATAAAAACGGGATAAACCGCGAGCCTTCGGTTATAGACTGGGATATTTCCGCCGCGGAAAAGGGCGGTTACGACCATTTTATGATGAAGGAGATAATGGAACAGCCGCGCGCCGTTAAGCAGACGGTTGAAAGCCGCATCAAGGGCAGAGAAATCGTTTTTGAGGGACTTAAGCTTGACGAAGCAAAGCTTAAAACCATAGAACGCATTGAGATTATCGCCTGTGGCTCGGCTTACCACGCGGGAATGGTTGGCAAATATGTATTTGAGGAGCTGCTTAGAATACCCACAAATGTCGACCTTGCCAGCGAATACCGCTACCGTAATCCGATTACAAACGAGAAGACATTAACTATTATTATAAGCCAGTCGGGCGAAACCGCCGATACATTGGCGGCGCTTAAGGAAGCAAAGAGACTCGGCTCCCACACCCTATCTATCGTAAATGTCGTCGGAAGCTCGATTGCGAACGCCTCGGACGATGTTATCTACACCTGGGCGGGACCCGAAATCGCGGTTGCGACCACAAAGGGCTATACAACTCAGCTTTCGGTGCTTTATATGATAGCCGTCTGGGCGGCACGATTGCTTAAATCCGCCGACTCCGACAGAATCGAAAAACTTTTCGACGATCTTTTAAGACTGCCCGAGCTTATTGAAAAGGTACTCCTTGAAGAACCGAAAATCAAGGAGCTGGCAAGCCGCTGCGGCGACCCGAAATCACTTTTCTTTATCGGCAGAAACATAGATTACGCAGTATCCCTTGAAGCCTCCCTTAAATTAAAGGAAATTTCCTATATTCATTCCGAGGCATACGCCGCAGGCGAGCTTAAGCACGGAACTATTTCTCTTATTGAGGAGGGCAGAACGGTTATCGCCCTTGCCTGCTATGAAGACCTGTTCGACAAGCTTTTAAGCAATGTAAAGGAGGTTAAGGCCCGCGGCGCGTATGTTATCGCCTGCGCCACCGAGGGACACACCGAAATCGCCAAAGAAGCCGAGGAGGTCATTTATATTCCCAAGGTCGACCCACTGCTCTTAGCCTCTCTTGAGGTTATTCCCTTCCAGATGTACTCTTATTATGTGGCGCTTTATAAGGGTTGCGACATCGATAAGCCGCGAAATCTCGCAAAATCCGTTACAGTAGAATAATTTTTATAAAAAACCGCCTTTTTTGGATAGACAAAAGAGGCGGTTTAGTATATAATACTTTATGTATACAAAGTTTAGGCTCTTTTTAGCCTAAGTTTACGGAGGTTACTATGGAAAAGGTTTTAGTGCTTGACTTCGGCGGTCAGTATAATCAGCTTATCGCAAGAAGAGTGAGAGAAAACAATGTCTATTCCGAAATACGCCCATACACCGCTCCGATTGAGGAGATCGCCGCGGCGGGCTATAAGGGAATAATTTTGACGGGAGGGCCGAAAAGCGTTTACGGTGAAAACGCCGTACTTTATTCAAAAAAGCTTTTTGAGCTCGGAATACCGATTTTGGGCATCTGCTACGGCGCGCAGCTTATGTCTCATATGCTGGGCGGCGTGGTTGAGGCGGGTGCCAGCGAGTACGGCAAGGTTGAGGTAAAGGTGGATCAAAAGAGCAAGCTTTTCGCCGATATCCCCTCTAAAACCGTCTGCTGGATGAGCCACACCGACTATATTAAGCAGATTCCTCTCGGATTTAAGATTATAGGCAAAACAGATGATTGCCCCGTTGCGGCTATGGAAAACGCGTCGGACAGGCTCTACGCCGTGCAGTTCCACCCCGAGGTTATGCACACTCAGCTCGGCTCACAGATGATAAGGAACTTCCTTTACAATGTCTGCGAATGTAAGGGCGAGTGGACAATGTCATCATTTACAACCCGCACTATTGAGGATTTGAAGAACAAAATTGGTAATAAAAAGGTGCTTTGCGCCCTTTCGGGGGGTGTTGACAGCTCGGTTGCGGCGCTCTTACTGCACAAGGCTGTCGGCGACAACCTCACCTGCATTTTTGTTGACCACGGGCTCTTACGCAAGGACGAGGCAAAGCAGGTAAACGACCTGTTTAAGGGAACATATAATATTAATCTTATTTCAATCGACGCGTCCGAGCAGTTTTTGGGTCAGCTTCGCGGCATAAGCGAGCCCGAGCAGAAGCGCAAGATAATAGGCAGAGAATTTATCCGCGTTTTTGAGGCGGAGGCTAAAAAAATCGGAAAGGTAGACTACCTTGTTCAGGGTACGATTTATCCCGACTGCATTGAGTCGGGCGTAGGCGACGCCGCGCTTATTAAGAGCCACCACAATGTCGGCGGACTTCCCGACCATGTGGATTTTGACGAGATTATTGAGCCGCTGCGCGACCTCTTTAAGGACGAGGTCAGAAAGGTTGGCTTAGAGCTTGGTATGCCCGAAAATATGGTTTACCGTCAGCCCTTCCCCGGCCCCGGACTGGGTGTCAGAATCATCGGCGAGCTTACAAGGGAGAAAATCGCCATTTTGCAGGACGCCGACGCCATCTTCCGCGAGGAAATCGCAAACGCAGGGCTTGACCGCGAAATCGGTCAGTACTTTGCCGTGCTCACCGATATGCGCTCGGTGGGTGTAATGGGCGACTTCAGAACCTACGATTATACCGTAGCACTAAGAGCGGTTATGACCAGCGACTTTATGACCGCCGACTGGGCGAGAATACCCTACGATGTTCTTGACGCCGCCTCCCGCCGCATAGTAAACGAGGTTAAGGGCGTAAACCGTATAGTCTACGACATAACCTCCAAACCCCCCGCAACTATTGAGTGGGAATAATACCAAAAACGCTGAAAACCCGCATAAACACTGGGTTTTTGAGGTTTGAAAAAGCCTCGTGACAACGTTTTGACAACAATTTCAGATTATTCATAAATAAAGAGCTAACAGATTTTTGTTACAAAGTCTGTTAGCTCTTTTTTCTTTTATACTACTTTTTCAATGTAGTCGGATAACTCTTTTACAAGCCGTATACACAAATTAGCTTCTCGGACTGAAATAATGCTACCGTTAGGATGTGCAAGTGAATGACGATTTCGCAAATCATTTATTGCACTTATTACCCCTGAGGCACTTCGCAAAGCAGTTTTTATAATTCCGGATTGGTCGTTAGCAATATTCGAACTTACATATGTGTGGAGTTTGTTATACAGCTGATTGAGAGTGTCGGATTCCTCATAAGATTCCCCTAAATCGTCGAGTTTCTTTCTCAAGTAGCCGTGAAAAGCGGTATGCACACGATCAAATGCAGAATCATATTTACCATCGCTCATAAACAGTTCAGCATCTTCAATAGCTTTTGCGATTACATCCGTCACAGAAATGCCGGTAAAATCAATAACTTCGTGTTTAGAAATGATAATGCCTGTTTCAATGTCCGTTAAAAAGTGGTCCTCTTGTCTGCCGAAAATCTTTTCTGCAACGGATAAGATTTTGGATTCACTTCTCTTCATCAGTTCGTAGTTTTCGACGGGTACTTGAATATGGAGGTAGGCACAATATGTATTCCACTCTCGGCGTGTGAAAATACTTGTGTATTCTATGTAAGTATTGCTTTTCAATAGTGTAGATAAAACCTTTTGTTTATCAGCCATTGGTGTCCTATCTAACTCTAATGCTTTTATAAGCGTATTTCTGAAATCTATATCATTCATAGATATACCTCGCTATAAGTTAGTTGTGATTATTGCGCAGTTCATCAAGAGCTTCCCTTGTACGCTGTTCCTCTACTTCGGGATATGTATAACGCCAACGGTCATATTCCTCTTTGCTAATTTCACCGTTACGATACTTCTCAGCTTCTTTCTGCCAAGCGGTAAAACGCTCAAGCAAAGAAATGTAAGATGTGCCTCTGTTCTTATCAAGGCGGATACAAACCTCGTCATCGAGCTTGTCAATCTTCAAGCCGTAAATATCCTCTAATGCAAAGAGGGTATGCATAAAGCCGAGATCCGTATCAATATCAGGAACATTCA
>JAXJVI010000133.1:0-9793 GCA_036308615.1 Acutalibacteraceae bacterium
ATTAATTAAGCAAGAAAAAAATCAACAAGCTCGGCAGAAGCAGGAAAATAAAGCTTTTGCCGAGCTTGTTTGTTTTTTAAGCTTTTCTTAGTGTTATCTATTCCTTAACAAGCACCTTTTCGATTTTTCCGATAATCATATAGTGAAAATCGTCATTATACCAGCGGAGCGGCTCTTTATCCGTAAAGCAATCCGCACTCATCTGCTGAATGTACTGCTTTTTGCAAACAACAACCATTCTCGCCTCTTCAAAATAGACCGTATTATCCGAAAATACCGGAGTAAGCCCCGTAAGGGCGGTTTTATCGGTATCGCGTCCCGATTTTGAGCCGCAGATTTTGTGAATATCCTTATTATCTCCGTAAAAGCTTAAGGTAAAATAATCGCTGTTATTTATAAACTCCATCGTGTACCTCTGGGGACGGACAACCGTTATCATACAGTCGTTGCCCCACATCTCACCCGCGAAGCCCCAGGAAGCCGTCATCATATTATACCTTTCCCTATCCCCTGCGGCTACAAGCATCCATTCCTCGGAAATAGCCTTAATAAGGTTATCCTTAATTTCCTTTGCACTTATTTCTTTAAACACAACTATCCCTCCGTCAACTGTGCGGTTACGCTTATAAAATAATCTACGGCATTTTCATACTGTGCGTCTATTTTTTGCTTTTTTGTTTCAAAGCTGTCCTCCGACGAAACAATACTCAATATTTCCGACTTTGCAACCTCTGTTCTGCCGAGAATGAGGTTTACAAGCTCTTTTGAAAGCTCCTGACTACCCTTTGCCGCAACCTCATTGCAGCATTTAGCCGCCTCAACCACCGTTTTGCCGATTACCGAAGCGCCGTAGTCCACCTCGGGCGATACCGCCGACTGCTTTATTACCTTTTTTTCAAGTGCTTTAAGCGGCTCGGTGGCGTTAATCTTAGCATTGAGCCTTTCAATTTCTTTTTTAAGCCCGTCAATTTCCTTATCACGGTCTGCTATTTCCTTTTCAAGACCTGAAATTTGCAGCTGTGCCTCGGAAATTTTATCAAAAAGCTGTGTATTTTGTGTGAGTAAATCTTTTTTTCTCATTTCTGCCACCTACAGTTTAAGAGTTATTATCGGTTACAGGAGCATTATTAAGCGGTATTTCAACCCTCAAATCATCTGCCTCCTTAATCTTATCGGAAACAGTAGAATCATAATAATCGCTTTCGCCGGGAAGATTTTTTCGCTTAAGTCTAAAATTAACAAAAGCAGTTACAAGGTAATAAATCACCGCAAAAAGCGGAACGCCTATAATCATACCGATTATCCCGAAAAGACCGCCGCCGACAACTATTGCAAAGACAACCCAAAACGCCGAAAGCCCCGTTGAATTTCCGAGTATTTTAGGTCCGATAAAGTTACCGTCCAGCGTCTGAAGAAGTATTATGAAGGCTATAAAATAGAGTCCCTTCATCGGGTCGGTCAAGAGTATCAGCGCCGCACAGGGTATGCCGCCTAAATACGGGCCGAAGACGGGAATTATATTAGTCACGCCGATTACAACCGCTACAAGCATAGTATACGGAATTTTGAGAATTGATATGCCTATAAAGCAAAGAACACCGATTATAAATGAGTCCAGCAGCTTTCCGTATATGAAGCCGCTGAAAATTCTGTGCGCCTTATCGCCCGTCTTAAAAATATGCTCAACAGCCCTATTATTTAAGCAGGCATATAAAAGCTTTCTGAACTGCCGCATAAGAAGCGCCTTATTAAATAGTATATAGAGTGCGAAAATAAGTCCGATTGCAAAGTTTTTAAAAAAGCTTATAACACTCCAAACACCGGTAGCAAAGTAGGTCGCAAAGGAATTAACATAACCCGCAAGGTCGTTTTGCAGCCAATCCTTTTCATATTCGTAAACGGTGTTGATCAGATTTTGTAAATCCTTATTCTTCTCAAATTCCGAGGAAATTTTATTTATAAAAGCGTCAAGCTGACCCGGCAAAACCTTTATCATACTCGAAATACTGTCAATAAACTGGGGGACTATCATATAGATAATCAGCACCAAAACAAGCAAAAAAGCAGCCAATGCGCCTATTACGCTTATCGCCTTTGATATTTTGCGGGAGATTTCAGGTTTTTTATTAAAGTACTTTTTAGAAAGCTTTAGTAAAGCGCTGTTAATTGAATTAGCAATAGGGTTTACAAGATATGCGATTATAAGACCGATTATAACGGGTTGCGTAACCGATAGTATTTTTTTAATAAAGGACAATATTCCGGGCAAGCGGTAGATTAAAAAGAAAAATATGACACAGGCGGCAACGGTTAAAAAAGCCGTTAGACCTATATAAAAATACTTAAGCTTAAAATTTTTGTTTTGCATTTAGTCCGCCGTCCTTATAATTTTATAAATCCGCTTAATGCTTCTCGACAAAATGGCTAAAACCGCAATCGCAAGCAAGGAGCCGCAAAAATCAATGAAGACATCCCTGATTTCTCCGCTTCTGCCTGCTACGAAAAGCTGATGGAACTCATCGCTTGCCGCATACAAAAGGCAAATTCCCGCGCTTATAAGTATCCGTATTTTATATTTTAAGCCGCGGTAGCTGACGACGCTCAGAAACGCGAGTGCGCCCAATACAGCGTAAATCGTGAAATGTGCGGTCTTTCTTACAACGGTCTGAAAGCCGCCAATTATCTCATTTTGTTGCGTCTCGGTCATATCGGAAAAACCGGGGTAAAAAACCAAAGCGACCGACTCAATAAAGCTGCCGCTGGTTTTAGAAGAGGCGTCGGCATTTTGCGATGAAAAGGAAAAAATCAGCGTCATCCAAAGACAAAGTAAAATAACGGTTATACTTCTAAAAGCTTTAATGATTTACACCCCTTGCAAAAAGCCGTCACCTATAATAGAGTTTGGTGACGGCACTTTTTTATTTGGTTTTAGTATAATATTTCATAGGATTAACCCAAGAGCCGTTTACAATCATACCGAAATGGAGATGCGGCCCTGTCGAATAGCCTGTACATCCGACATAGCCAATGGTCTGACCTTTCTTAACCTTTTGACCCGCCGAAACCGCCACAGAGGACATATGCGCGTAATATGCGGCGTAGGTATTACCGTCCGCACCGCGGCCGTGGTCGATTACAACATGGTTTCCATAGCCCTTTCCCTGACCGGAAATTCCGCAACAATCACTTGATTTCGGAATGTTATGGGTGCAATGATTTACCGAGCGGGTTACAACACCGTCCGCAATGGCGACAATTTTGGCGCCGTAGCCGCCGTTGGAAATATCAATACCGTTATGGTTTGTGCCCCAGCGCGGGCCGAAATAAGAAGTAATTCTGGTAATGGTCGGGGTCGGCCAAAGGAACTGTCCCCCGTCATATACGACATTGGTGCCGGAATTTGCGCTGTTAAGAATCGCAGTAAGCTCCTTTTGCATCTCTGCGAGCTCTTTTGTATTCTTATCCATCTCGGACTGCGCTTCGTTCTGTTCCTTGTTTATTTGGGAAATAACCGCCTGAATCTCATTACTTTGAGCCTTTAGGTCATTTTGCTTTGCGGTAATAGTAGCCTTGACGCTTTTTTGCTCCTCTAAAAGCTTGTTGTTTTCAGCCTGCTTAGCTTCAAGAGCTTCAACCGCCGCAACAATCTTTTCAATCATAAGCTTGTCCCGCGCGGAAACCGACGCGGTAAGCTGAGAAAGCTGTAAAAACTGAGAAAAATCGTCAGCACCCATAAGTATTTGAACGCTGCTGTCGGAATTGCTCATATAAATCGCGCGCAAACGCTTTTTAAAAGCCAGCTTATCCGCCTCAATCTCGGCGTTTTTCTTTTCAATTTCCGCCTTATTAGCGGCGATTTTACTGTTAATCGAATTTATTTCCTGATTGCAAAGGTCAATTTCCTTTTGAGCAAGCGCCATCTGCTTTTCAAGGGCGGATTTCAGCTCCTGCTGCTTCGCCTTATCGCTTTTAAGGGAAGCGATTTGAGACTGAAGCTGTTTTTGTTCATTTTGTATTTTCACAATCTCGCTTCTTAGCTCCGATTCGGACGCAGCCAAAGTGGGTGCGCAGAAATAAGCGCCCACAAATACAGAAAGCGACATTACTGCACAAATAAGCCTAATAAACCTTTTTTTCATTGTTTTCCTCCAAAAACACGGGTCAAATTGCGGCAAACTCACTGCCCTCACGGCGAAGATATTTACTTATCATAATAACGCTGCCGAGTATTCCTGCGAAGGCGCCTATACCGATAAATATAAGCAGAAGCATCACCGCTACATCGCCATAGTGAACAATATCGTTAGTGTTAAGTGCGGAAATAATAGTTTCGGTCGCCACACGGTAGCAGAAGTACAAAAGTCCCTCCGCAATAAGGGCGGAAATAACGCCTATCAAGACGCCCTCCACAATAAAGGGAATTCTTACAAAAGAATCGGTAGCGCCCACCGCCTTCATAATGCTTATTTCAAGCTTGCGGTTATACATTGTGACCCTTATTGTATTAGAAACGATAACAAGTGAAATTACCATAAGTATCGCAATAATCCAAAATCCCGCAATGCCTATTCCGCGCTTAATAGCGGTAATTTTATCCGCCAAATCTCCTTGAGACTGTATCGCGCCGATACCGTCCATTTGCTCAATCTGCTTAAGCGTGTCGTCAAACAGCGACATATCCTTCATCGTAACCTTAGCCGCTCCGGACAAAGGATTGCCGTACTCCTCATCAAGGAAGGTAAAATAGCTTTTCTGATCCTCAGGCATAGATGCCTTTACGCTTTCAAGTCCTTCATCGCCTGTAACATATGTTACCGAGGCGACATTTGGGAGCTCTGCAATTTTATCGCAGAGTGCCTTTGCCTCGTCATCATTATGAATGACATAATCGCTCGGCTTAATTCCGTTTACATCTGCCTCTTCCTCTGCCGGCTCGCCGCCTTCGGCATCAGCAGAAGCGGTGTCGGTGGCTGTGTCGAAGGATTGGGCTTCGGAAGCCGTGTCCCGCTCCCCGTAAAGCGCCCAGCTATAATCCTTCATATACGCCATAACAACATTCTGCTGTTCAAGATTGCCTACAGCCATATTAACATTTTCGGAAATCAAAATCGCAAGACCGATTATAACCATACACGCAACAAGCACGCCGATTGATGCCAAGGTCATAAGCCTGTTTACCCAGGCGTTTTTTACACCCTCGCCGGTCAGGTATTTAATACTGCTGATTTTCATTAGAAGCTACCTCCGGCGTTATCTGCTACAATTTTTCCGCGTTCAAGCATTATAACCCTGTGCTGGAAATCCCTTACAAGGTTATGGTCGTGGGTAACCATAAGCACGGTAGTACCGCGCTTATTAATTTCGGTAAGCAGAGATACTATTTCATAGGACATATTCGGGTCAACATTTCCGGTAGGCTCGTCCGCGATAATAAGGTCGGGCGAGTTTACAAGCGCACGCGCAAGACCCACACGCTGCTGCTCGCCGCCCGACAGCTGAGCGGGCATAGAACGGGCTTTATTGCCGAGACCCACCTTAGAAAGAGCCTTAGAGACCTCCCTGCGTACATCCCTGTCGCTGGCACCTACAACATGCATTGCAAAAGCGACATTCTGAAAAACATTCATTGTTGGTATAAGGCGGAAATCCTGAAATACGATTCCCATAGTGCGGCGGAGCATCGGCACCTGCTTTCTCGGCATAGAGGTAAGATTAAACCCGTTTACCGTAATCGTGCCGGTATTTGCCTTTTCCTCCCGCATTATAAGCTTCATAAAGGTGCTTTTACCCGCGCCCGAGGAACCGACAACGAAAACAAACTCCCCCGCGGTTATCCTTATATTTACATCTTCAATCGCGTGAGTCCCCGTGGGATAGGTTTTAGAGACCCCGCGAAACTCAATAATAGGCTTTGCAGAAGCTTGATTTTCGCGTTCTGTGAGTATTTCTTCCATTTGCTAAAAATTCACTCTTTCAATTAATACTTAATCGGGTTGCTCTTAAGGTACTTATTAACCATCAGAGCTATTTTAAATATGATTGCGTGGTCAAACTCACGAAGGTCAAGCCCCGTAATCTTTTTAATCTTTTCGAGCCTGTAAACCAGCGTATTACGGTGAACGAAAAGCTTTCTCGATGTCTCCGAAACATTAAGATTGTTCTCAAAGAAGCGCTGAATTGTAAATAATGTTTCCTGATCAAGGCTTTCGATAGAGCCGCTCTTGAAAACCTCCTTTAGGAAGGTTTCGCAGAGTGTGGTGGGAAGCTGATAAATAAGGCGCGCGATACCGAGATTATCGTAGGATATGATTGTCTTTTCGGTATCAAAAACCTTGCCCACCTCAAGTGCCTGCTGCGCCTCCTTAAAGGAACGCGCGAGATCCTTGAGATTATCAACCGTGGTGCCTATTCCGATAACCACATGAACATAAAATTCGCCGGAAATCGTATCGGCAATAGTTGAAGCCAGCTTTTCAATCGTCTTTGAGTCAATGCCGGCCTTGGTCTCCTTAACAAGCGCAATATCGGTTTCGTTTATGTTGATGACAAAATCTTTGGTCTTGTCGGGAAAAAGGTTCTGGACAATATCGTAAACCGAAACATCGTGCTTTTCGTTTGCTCTTATCAGCACGACTGTACGGGAGACATCCGAATTAAAATAAAGCTCGCGTGCCTTTAAGTAAATATCCCCCGGCAGAATGTTATCAAGTATTATGTTTTTAATAAAGTTGCTGCGGTCGTATTTCTCGTCATAATAAAATTTAATATTAGAAAACGAAACTGCCAAAACCGCCGCGTATTTTGAAGCTAAAATATCGTCTCCCTCAACAAAAACAATATAGTCCGAGCCCTGAGAATTACCTATGCTTTTATAAGTGCATCCGTCAACTGCCACGGTATCGTTAGCGGGTACAGTAAAGCTATCGACTGTTTCTCCTATACGCCCAAGCTCGCTGCAAGCAATAATAGTGAAGCTCTCATCGACAACGCCGAAGGTACGGTCGACAGCGTCCTTCATTTGATGAATTACGCCCTGAAAAAGACGGTTAGACATTTATATACACATCCCTTAAAAAATATTAAAACATTATATATTTCTATTTTACACAATCCGAGCGAATTTTGCAAGTAATATTATTAGAAATACATAAAAAAGTTACAAAATCATTACAAATGCCAAAAAACAGTCTTGATATTTGTATATACGGATAAGTGACCGCAAGGAACTCGGTAAACCACTGCTCTTCTATATCCCATTAAATAATATGACAGCAAAAAACGCCCCCCTTTTGGGAGCGCTTTTTTATTAAAGATATTTTTCCGCCTGTGCGCTGAACATCTCGGCGTATTTGCCGTTTTTCAGGAGCAGGGTATTGTGGTCGCCCTGTTCAATAATTCTGCCTTTTTCAAGCATATAAATCTTGTCTACAAAGCGGGTTGTAGAAAGGCGGTGGGAAATAATAATCACCGTTTTATCGCCGCTTAATTCGGTTACCGCCTTGTTAAGCTCATATTCGGCAATAGGGTCAAGCGCGCTTGAGGGCTCGTCAAGAATAATTACATTTGCCGAGGAATAAAGAACCCTTGCTAAAGCAAGCTTCTGCGCTTCGCCGCCCGAAAGGTTTACTCCCTCATCGGAAAATTCCTTAGTAAGCTGGGTTTCGTATCCGTCCGGCAGGGATTTTAATTTTTCCGAAAAAGCCACCTTACTTAGGACGGCATCGGCTTTTTCCTTATCAAATTCTCCGTCCGACATACTTATATTTTGAGCAATACTTGCCGCCACAATTTCAAAATCCTGGAAAAGCACGCCGTATTTTCCGCGATATTCCTTTATGGGGTATTCCTTTAAGTTTTCGCCGCCAAAGGAAATACTGCCCTGTGTCGGGTCATACAGCCTTAAAATCAGTTTAATAAGGGTAGTTTTTCCTGCGCCGTTATAGCCCACAAGCGCTATTTTTTCGCCTTTTTTAATGCTCATTGAAATGCCGTTAATTGTAGGCTTTTCGTTGCCGTTATAGGTGAATTTCACATCTTTAAGCTCAATATCTCCGCTGTTCGGCACTGTAAGAGTGCCGTCATCGGGCATTTCATTTTCAGCGTCCAAAAAGGTGCGGAGCTTGTCGATATAAAGGCTGTGATTTTGGAAATTCGGGAAACGGTTGGTGAAGCCGTAAAGAGAATTTATAAATTTGTTGCTTGAATTATAAAGTCCCAACAAAATTCCCAAGCCGTATTTACCCTTAACTATCGCCTGATAAAACAGATATACCAAGAACACGCCGTCTATCATACTATCCACAAACGAGCTGTGGAAAATTTGCAAGGGAACGATTTTTTTACCAAATTTGACTATTGGCTTTTCCATACCGTCACTTGCGTTCTTAAAATCCTTTTTAAGCTTTTCTGCCATATTCCCCGTTTTAATATCCTTTATAAAATCGGGAAGATAAAAAACACGGTTTACATAGTCGCGTTTGCGCCTTATGGGAACTGTTTCCTCTTCGCGCTTTATGTTAAGCTTATTGTTAATCCGAGGCACAAATATTGCCACCGGCACGATTACCGCCGCAATTAAAAGGGTTACTTTGTCGGTTACAATAATAAAGGAGCCTGTAATTACAATATTAACGACATAGCTTAATAACCGGGAAAAATCCTGCAATGTACTTGTTATATGACCGGGAGCCTGCCGCATTGCCCAAACAAAATCGTTGTAAAACTCGGAATTATCGTACTTTGAAATTTCCATTTTGACGGCCTTTTCGTAAAGGGTTAAATTAACCGCCTTTTTGAACTTTGCCTCGAATTTAGGTCCCACATAAGCCGATACAAAGGGACCTACCGTAACCTTTGCGGCAACCGCAACAGCCACCGGAATTAAGAAAGCCAAAACCGAGGTTATAGGCTTTTGCTTTTCTATGCAGTGGATAATATATGCCGTTAAAAATGTGTGTTCAAAGGTTGTTATTATATCGCCAATAACCGTATTTAAAATTTGATAAACCGTGTAAGCGGGTGCTATTTTAAAGTGCCACTTAAGGGCAAAAAAGGTGTTTGACAATGTGCCGTATTTCAGTTTCTTTTTATCTTTCATACAGCACTCACCTCCCCTGCGGTGTAGTTTCTCGCCTGTTTTAAGAACATATCGGCGTAAATTCCGCCCCGCTCAACCAGCTCCTTGTGTGTACCCTCTTCCTTTAGCTCCCCTTTTTCAAAAACGAAAAGGCGGTCGCACATAGCGGCGGAGGAAAGTCGGTGGGAAACAATTACCGAAAGGGTATTTTCCCCCTCGCAAAGGCGGTTTACGGTTTTGAACATTTTGTATTCCGCAATGGGGTCAAGTGCGCTTGAGGGCTCATCTAAAATAACAATGGGACTTTTTTTAGCAAAGGCGCGGGCTATGGCGATTTTTTGCTTTTCGCCGCCCGAAAGCTCGGCTCCGTTATCGTCAAATTCCCTTGTTAAAATAGTATCAATCCCCTTTTCCAAAGAGGAGATTTTGTCGTAAACATCGCTGTCCTTTAAGGCGGAAATTACACGCTCCCGGTCTTCGTCACTCCCGAGTTCACGCATTAAAACATTTTCCCCCACCGTAGCGGAAAATAGGGCAAAATCCTGAAAAGCCGCGCCGATAAGCTCGCGGTACTTCTTAATATCAAATTCCTTAATGTTGATTCCGTTAAGTAGGATTTCCCCCTCTGTCGGGTCATAAAACCTCATACTAAGCTTAATTAAGGTGGATTTTCCGCTTCCGTTAATTCCCACAAGTGCGTGACGGACGCCCCTGTGC
>JAXJVI010000134.1:0-8923 GCA_036308615.1 Acutalibacteraceae bacterium
CCCTTGCCTAAAGGGTGCGGGTTGCCGGTGGCAACCATTGGACGAAGTCCAATAGCACCGACCGAGGCGGCAGCCGAGACGCTGTCGAGCGTAGCGAGACTGGGGGATATTTAGGTCTGTAGAAACCAAATTGTATCCCTCCACCGCCGTTCGGCGGTCCCCCTCCCTTTAGGCAAGGGAGGCTATGACAGCTATCATTTTACCTCTACAAACCCCGAGTTGTTATTTTACAGCTCCGTTTTGTTCGTTAAATGCCGCTTAATCGCTTCAAAGCTTTCATCGCTTATATCGTGCTCGATTTTGCAGGCGTCGGCGGTGGCGGCAGGCTCGCTTACGCCCAACATTTTAAGGGCTTCTGCCAAAACATTGTGACGCTCGTAAATCTTTTCGGCGATTTTTTTGCCGCTTTCAGTAAGGGTTATATATCCGCCGCCGTCTACTGTTATGTATCCGTCCGCCTTTAAAAGTCCCATAGCGCGGCTTACACTCGGCTTTGAATAGCTCATATATTCGCTTATATCAATAGAACGCACGGTTCCGTTTTTGCGGCTTAATATTAAAATTGTTTCGAGGTACATTTCTCCCGATTCCTGTAGATGCATAGACTCAACTCCTTTATTAATATATTAACATATTCATAAGCATTTAACAAGTATCGAATAATAAAAACCGATTTGTCATAAATTCGTCCGACGGGGCATATGCTTTACCAAAAGACAGTTTAAATGCTTTGGCTATGGAGGAAGAAGTATGACAAATGTGAATATTTACAAGGATATTGCCGCCAGAACGGGCGGGGATATTTATATCGGCGTGGTAGGCCCGGTAAGAACGGGTAAATCAACCTTTATTAAGCAGTTTATGGATAAGCTTGTACTGCCTAACATAGAGGGCGACTACCAAAAAGAGCGGGCGAACGATGAGCTGCCGCAATCCTCCTCGGGAAGAACAATAATGACAACCGAGCCTAAGTTTATACCCGAAAAGGGAATTGAAATTAAGGTTGATAACTCCGCGGCGATGAATGTGCGGCTTATCGATTGCGTGGGATATATCGTTCCCAGCGCTTTAGGCTACATAGAGGGCGACCAGCCGCGAATGGTTATGACCCCGTGGTTTGACGAGCCGATACCCTTTAATATGGCGGCGGAAATAGGCACGCGAAAGGTAATAAACGAGCATTCCACAATCGGGCTTGTGATAACCACCGACGGCAGTATAAGCGATATTCCGCGGGAGGAGTACGAGGAAGCCGAGGAACGGGTAATTGATGAATTAAAAGCCATAAATAAGCCGTTTATAGTTCTGCTCAACTGTATGTACCCCGACTCAGCCGAGGCGGCGGACACAGCCTTAAGGCTCACACAAAAATACGGCGTTCCCGTAGAGCCTGTAAACTGCTTGGAGCTTAGCGAAGAAAATATAAAGCAGATTTTATCCCGTGTTCTGTTCGAGTTCCCGATTAAGGAAATCTGCATTAATTTCCCGCGCTGGATAAACTCCCTGCCCCTTGACCATTGGCTTAGAGCCGACCTTACCGATACTATTAAGGAATCGGCGGGCGGCATACGCCACATCAGGGACATAAGCCGCTTTGAAACCGCATTTAAAGACAGTCAGAATGTTGACGGTGCCACGGTTGAAGAAATAAATCTCGGCAGCGGCAGCGCCTCTGTTATGATAAATATTAAAAACTCCCTTTTCTACAAGGTGCTTGCCGAAACAACGGGGCTTGTTATAAACGACGAGCAGGAGCTTATGGACAGCATAAGGGAATTAGCGGCAATGCAAAAGGAATACAGCAAGGTAAAGGGCGCCCTTGACGAGGTTGAGGCGACAGGCTACGGAATAATAATGCCCGAAATTGAAGACCTAAAGCTTGAGGAGCCCGAGATTATGAAGCAGGGCGGGCGTTACGGCGTAAGGCTTCGCGCGTCAGCCCCGTCAATCCACCTTATGAAAGCGAATATCACCACCGAGGTAAGCCCTATCGTCGGAAGCGAAAAGCAGTCGGAGGACCTTGTTATGTACCTGCTTAGCGAGTTTGAGGAAAATCCCGTTAAAATCTGGGATTCAAACATTTTCGGCAAATCCCTCCACGAGCTTGTAAACGAGGGCTTGCACACAAAGCTTTCCCGTATGCCCAATGACGCGCGTATGCGTGTTCAGGAGACAATCGAAAGGGTTATCAACGAAGGCTGTAACGGGCTTGTTTGCATTATTTTGTAAATGGATTGTGTTTGAAAATATATGTTTTCTGCGGGGCTGTCAAAAGCGCAGTGCCTGAAGAAACGGATTAATTAAAAAACAAGCTTGGCAAAAGCAGTAAAATAAAGCTTTTGCAAAGCTTGTTTAATTTTAGGCGGACAAAGCGTTTTTTCACCGCACCTTATAGAAAAGCTTTTACTGCCTTATCCTTTGCAAAGCGCTTTTTTCAAGCCTTGATACCTGCGCCTGGGAAATACCGATTTCCTCAGACACCTCCATTTGGGTCTTGCCCTGCATAAAGCGCAGGGACAAAATATGCTTTTCCCGCTCACTTAAATTTTTTATTGCCTCTTTAAGGGCAATTTCGTCAAGCCAGTTACGGTCATCGTTGTTGTCCCCTACCTGGTCTAATACATATATTGTGTCGCCGCCGTCGGAATAAACGGGGTCGTAGAGCGAAATGGGGCTTACAATACTCTCAAGGGCTATTACTACCTCTTCTACGGGAATTTCCAGCTCCTTTGCAATCTCCTGCACCGTAGGCTCGTTCTGATTTTTGCTTGTAAGCCGCTCCTTGACCTGCATTGCCTTATACGCCGTGTCCTTTATGGAACGGCTGACCCGTATTGAATTGTTGTCCCTTAAATACCGCCGTATTTCCCCTATTATCATCGGAACGGCGTAGGTTGAAAAGCGGACATTTTGGGTTATATCAAAATTATCGATTGATTTAATAAGCCCGATACAGCCCACCTGAAACAAATCGTCAAGATTTTCGCCCCTGCCCGTAAAGCGCTGAATAACGCTTAAAACAAGCCGCAGATTTCCGTTTATCAGCATATCCCGCGCCGACTTATCACCGGATTTAACCTTTTTTAAAAGTTCTTCCTTTTCTTTTTCCTTTAAAAGCGGCAGCTTTGAGGTATCGACCCCGCATATAATTACCTTATTGTTATACATAACGGCACCTCCGTAATTCCTAATAGAATTATTACCGTTATATATAGCCAATAAACTCAAATTATTTTTTTCTTTTCGACAAATTTCACTTGCATTCGCCTGATTTAAGGATATATAAAAGGAGCTGCCCTTTATATTTGACAGCTCCGTAATCTCTATTGTGCAAACTGGCTGTTGTAAAGCTCAGCGTAAAAGCCGTTTTTCTTAAGCAATTCCTCATGCGTGCCCTGCTCGTACACCCTACCGTCCTTCATAACAAGTATACAGTCGGCGTCCCGTATTGTTGAAAGTCTGTGCGCCACAACAAAGGAGGTTCTGCCTTCCATAAGTCGTAAAAAGGCGTTCTGCACCTTAATTTCAGTGCGGGTGTCGATTGAGGAGGTTGCCTCGTCAAGTATCAGCATCGGCGGCTTCATAAGCATTACCCTCGCGATACACAAAAGCTGGCGTTCCCCCTCCGAAAGCCCGTCATCGTCGCCTATCACGGTGTCATAGCCGTTTTTAAGCCGCTTTATAAAGCCGTGGGCGCGGGCCGCCTTGGCGGCGGAGATTATCTCTTCATCGGTAGCATCGGGCTTGCCAAAGGCGATGTTTTCCCTTACCGTACCCTTCTTAATCCAGGTATCCTGAAGCACCATTCCGAAATGGGTTCTGAGCGACTCACGGGTGATATTCTTAATATCCTCGCCGTCCACGGTGATACCGCCTTTATCCACATCGTAAAATCTTAAGAGCAGATTTATAAGGGTGGTTTTGCCGCAGCCCGTGGGGCCTACCACCGCGATTTTTTTGCCGGCGGGGGCGAAAAAGTCAAAGTTCTCGATAAGCTTTTTATTCTTATCGTAGGAAAAGGCAACATTATTAAATTCAACATCTCCCTTGGGATTATCAAGCGACTTATTTCCTAAATCGGATACCTCCGGCTGTTCATCGATAAGCTCGAAAATTCTGGCTATGCAGGCAAGGGCGTTTTGAAGCTCGGTTATAACGCTCGAAATCTCGTTAAAGGGCTTTGTGTACTGGTTTGAATAGGCAAGAAAGCTTACAAAGCCGCCCACCGTCATTATGCCGTTTACCGCGAAAATTCCGCCTACAAGCCCCACAACCGCGTAAATTATATTGTTTATAAACCGCGTTGTCGGGTTGGTAAGGGAGGAAAAGAATATCGCCTTTAAGGAATAGAGGCGAAGTCTTTCATTAACCTCGTCAAAATCCTCGACCGTTTTTTGCTCCTGTGAAAACGCCTGAACGGTCTTTTGGTTAGTTATCATCTCGTTTATAAGGGCGGTCTGCTCTCCCCTGGTTTCCGACTGCTTTTTAAACATATCGTAGCTTCTTTTGGCTATAAACCGCGCGGTAAATAGTGAAAGAGGAGTCAACACCACCACCGCAAGCGCTAAAAGCGGCGAAATGGTAAGCATAAACACAAGGGTGACGATAACCGTTACAACCCCTGTAAAAAGCTGTGAAAAGCCAAGTATAAGACCGTCGGCGAACTGCTCTGCATCGGCGATTACACGGCTTACAATGTCGCCGTGGGGGTGGGCGTCCGCAAAGGCTACCGGAAGAGCCTGCAGATGCGAAAAGGCGCGGTCTCTGAGCTCACGCACCGTATTGTAGGCAATGCGGTTGTTAATGACCGTCATAATCCAGTTAAGCACCGCGCTCAAAACGGCACATATTAAAATACCGAATAGCGCCCTTTTAACAATAGCGAAATTCACCCCGCCAATGCTTGCTATTCCGTCAATCGCATTGCCCGCAAGCACGGGGATATAAAGGGTTAAAATAACGCTTGCGACCGATATTATAAGGGATAAAATAAGGGAGACCTTGAAGCTACCTATAACCGACAAAACCCGTTTAAAAACCGATTTGTTTTTCATATACTCACCGCCTCGCTTTCAAGCTGTGAAGCACAGATTTCCTTATAAACCTCGCAGGTTTTTAAGAGCTCCTCGTTTGTGCCGATACCAACGCACTCGCCCTCGTCAAGCACGGCGATAATATCGGCGTTTCTTATAGCCGAAACCCGCTGTGAAACGGTTATCACCGTCGGCGAAAAGTCGGTGTTTTTTAAAGCCGAGTTAAGGGCGGCGCTTGTGGCATAGTCAAGGGCGCTTGCCGAATCGTCAAGTATTAGTATTTCGGGCTTCCTGACTAAAGCTCGGGCAATAGTCATTCGCTGTCTCTGCCCGCCGGAAAGGTTTTTACCCCCCTGCTCAAGGCAAAAATCAAGCTGGCCCGATTTATCAAGTATCATCTGCTTAGCCTGTGCGGTCTCTAACGCCTGCCATATTTCTTCGTCTGTAGCATCGGGCTTTCCGAAGCGGATATTATCCCTTACAGTACCCTTAAAGAGCGCCTTTTTTTGGGAAACCACGCCAATTTTATTCCTAAGCGCGGTAATATCGTAAAGCTTTACATCAACGCCGTCAACCAGCACGCTGCCGCCGGTTGTATCGTAAAACCGCGGTATCAAATTTACAAGGGAGCTTTTACCCGAGCCTGTGGAGCCGATAATGCCGATAGTTTGCCCCCGCTTTATTTTAAGATTAATATTGTTAAGGGCATTCCCGCCCCCGCCGTAGGAAAGGCTTGCGTTATTAAATTCAATGGCATAGGGGCTGTTCAAATCGCCCTCTTTAAGATTGCCGGACGGCATATCGGGCTTAATATCCAAGACCGACTGTATACGGTTTCCGCAGGCAATCGCCTTTGTTACAGAGATTATAAGGTTTGCAAGCTTTACAAGCTCAACCAAAATCTGCGACATATAGTTGTACTGCGCCACAACCTCGCCGCTTGTCGCCCCGCCGATATTTACCCTTACTCCGCCGATATATATTATTGCTATTATCGATATGTTGATTATAAGCACGGTTACGGGATTTAAAAATGCGGAAATTTTGCCCACCGCAATCTGCATATCAGAAAGCGCGCGGTTTTGCGTGTTGAAATCCGAGATTTCCTCTTCTTCCTTGCAAAAGGCGCGCACTACGCGGGTGCCCGAAAGGTTTTCACGGGTTTTCGCCAGCACGCCGTCAAGCCTTTGCTGTACCTTGCGGTAAAGGGGAATACAGACAAGCATTATCGCAAATATTATGACCGCTAATATAGGCACGGCGACCGCGAACACAAGGGCGGTGGGTACATCCACCGTAAACGCCATTATCACCGCACCGAAAACGACAATCGGGGAACGCAAAACAAGTCGGAAGGTAAGGTTTACCCCCGACTGCACCTGATTAATGTCCCCCGTAAGCCTTGTAATAAGGGTCGGCGCGCCTATTTCGTCAAGCTGTGAAAAGGACAGCTTACCTATATGGGAGAACACCGCGTGCCGAACCTTAGCGGAAAACCCCACCGCGGCTTTAGCGGCAAAATACTGCGCCGCAACAGCGCATACAAGTCCCAATATAGCAAAAATACCCAGCACACCGCACATTTTAATAATATACGGCTTATTTCCGCCTGCAATTCCGTTATCGATAACCGCCGCAACAATAAGCGGCACGATAAGCTCAAAAACCGCCTCGGTCAGCTTGAAAAACGGAGCTAAAACACATTCCTTTTTGTAATTTTTTAAATACTTTAACAGCTTAAACATATATCAATCCCCGATAAATAATAACATTATTGTTTTCCCATTTCAAGCCCCTATGCCGAATTATTGAAAAATATTAATCCCACACCCATTTATCAAGTGAAAATAGGTGCGGGATTAATTAATTGTTTTGATCTTCAATATTCTCCAATGCGTATTTACAACATTGCAGAACAAGCAAATTAAAGGAAATATTATTATCGGTTGCCGTTTTATTGAGCTTCTCAAACAAAGGCTCGGTAAAACGGACGGTCCTCGCTACATTCGCGCTCTTAAGCTCGTTATCAATCTTGAACATAAATTATTAATCAAGAAAATCCTCGTTTAAGGTTACGCCGAATTCCTTTGCGATTGCGCGGAGGTTGTCGTCGGTAATGGTCTGACGGATTCCCTGACCGCAGGAAAGCGCCTTGACATAAATTTCCGCCGCCTTTTCGATTGTGTGCATAAGTCCGAAGGTTATGTCGAAATCGGGGCCTGAGCAGAAAAGACCGTGATGCGCCCAAACCGCCGCGTCAAACTTCTTCATAAGCTCGCTTGTAGCAAGGGCGATATCCGCACCGCCCGGCACCATCCACTGAACAACGCCTACGCCGCCGGGGAAAACCACGGGGCACTCGGTAGCGCTCTGCCAAAGCGCCCTTGTAATATCCTTAGCATTAAGGGGAAGCACATAGGTAAGGGCGATTATATTTGCGGGGTGGGCGTGGTAAATAACCCTGTACTCCCCGTTTGTCGCCGCCTTGCGAACGCTGTGATTCATAAAGTGGCTCGGGAACTCGCTGGTGGGTCTGCCGCCCTTTTCAAGGCCCCATACAATACGGTAGCTGTCCCCCGCGTCGTTTATTTCAACAATACAAATATTGTCCTGCGGGGCTAAAATTACATTGCGGAAGAACTTGCCTGAGCCTGTGGCGATGAAGTACTCGCCTTTTAAATTGTCGGCCTGAACCCCCATATTTACCCACGGCTTATCTGTGGTGAAATAGGGGCGGCACTGCTCGACCTCCTCGGGCTTCATACGGTAGGTAAGGTTGCCGCCGTTGCGCTCGTGCCAGCCCTGCTCCCAACCGTCATTACACATACGGATATATTCTTTTATAATTTGAACATCAAGAATTCCCATTGCTATTAACCTCTTTTATTTAATACTTCGTCTTCGTATTTCTTAATCTCGTTAAACCACTCGGGACCCGCGGTAACGCCTTCAACCTCGCAGTAATGCTCCCAAACATCGGCAAAGGGCAGCATTTTAGCCTCCTCCTGCATTACCATAAGCTCGGTGAATTTACCCTCGTCCTGAAGCTTTTTAAGACTTTCGTTCGGCAGACACATAGCGTTAAGCAGAGCCTTCTGCCAGCTTCTGAAGCCCACCGTCCAAGCGGAAATGCGGTTTATGCTGGCGTCAAAGAAGTCAAGCGCCATATAAACTCTGTCAAGCGCGCCGTTGCGGACGATTTCCTTAGCCATCTCCTTAGTTTCGTCATCAAGCAATACTACATGGTCGGAATCCCAGCGAACGCCCCTTGTAATATGTAAAGCAAGCTCTGGGAAGAAGCAAAGGAGCGCCGAAATTTTATCCGAAACATACTCCTGCGGGTGATAATGACCGTTATCCATAAGGGGAAGACAACCGGAATGGGTTGCGGCAAAGCTTAGGGTAAACTCCGCGCTGCCCGCAGTAAAGGATTCAACGCCGATACCGAAAACCTTTGACTCGGCGCAGGGCTTAACCATAGCGGGGTCGTGGGGCTCGGAAAGGATTTCCTCAAAGGCTTCCTTATATCTCATTCTAGGGCCCATTCTGTCTGCGGGAATGTCCTTATATCCGTCCCCCGTCCAGATATTCATAACGCAGGGAACGCCGGTCTCCTCGGCGAAATACTGGGAAATGCGGATGCACGCCTTGCCGTGATTAATCCAAAAACGGCGCACCTCTTCATCAGGGCTTGAAAGGGTAAGCCCGTCCTTTACCATCGGGTGGGAGAAGAAGGTGGGGTTAAAGTCGATACCCATATTTCTTTCCTTAGCGTACTCAACCCATTTTTTAAAGTGCTTCGGCTCTAACTTATCGCGGTCGGCAAACTCGCCGTCCTCAAAAATCGCGTAGCTTGCGTGAAGATTAAGCTTTTTCTTGCCGGGGCAGAG
>JAXJVI010000135.1:0-1666 GCA_036308615.1 Acutalibacteraceae bacterium
AAAAGTAAAATCGGTTAAGTAGGGTAATTATATTACTTTGCAAGCTTGATGGTAATAGAAAACGCCGCCAAGCAGGAGGGTTCCGACTTGGCGACTTGGTTATTATTCGGTTTTGGAATTATAATGCGGTTATCAATACAATAAAACGTGGCTCTGTAATATTGTTTTGCAAGCCTAGGCTTCCACTAATTCGTTCATTTTTTGAGATAATTCCGGAAATTCTTTTCTAAAGGATAAATACGGCTTATAGCTTCCGTCCTTTGCAAAAAAATGAGAGCTGACGCCCTTGTAGCAGAGCTCGTTTGTATCGGTGTTGATGATCTCATAGGCAAAGCTCATCTTTACGCCCTTAAATCCGGTCAACCGCATAACCACCTTGAACGGATCGTCGTAACGCAGGTAATTAAGAAATTCTCCCGAAGCGGAAACGCAGGGGATTATGACTCCCGATCTTTCAAGCTCACTGTAAGTGATGAGATTATCGCCCAGCCAATCCATTCGGGCGTCCTCAAGCAGACGCAGATAATTAGAATGATGCACTACGCCCATTCGATCGGTTTCATAATATTTTACTCTTCTGTTGTATTCCCAACTCATAACGGCTCCTTAACAAATCTTAGTTCTGTCAATGCTTCTGATGTCGGTGCGTTTGATTTTTCCGCTTATGGTTTTCGGCATTTCGTCGGCAAATTCCAGAACTTGGATATGCTTGTAGGATGAAACCTTTTTGTTGACAAAACGCTTGATTTCTTTTTCGAGCTGTTTGCTCTTTTCAAAACCGTCGGCAAGCTTTACCGTTGCTTTGATAGCCTGTCCTCTTGAAGCGTCGGGAATACCCGTAACCGCGCATTCCAAAACAGCAGGGTGTTTCATCAATACATTTTCGATTTCAAACGGTCCGACGCGGAAGCCTCTTGTTTTGATCAAATCGTCTATTCTTCCGACATACCAATAGAATCCGTCTTCGTCCTTATACGCGGTGTCGCCTGTGTGATAAACGCCGTTTCTCCACACGCTTTCGTACAGCTTTTCATCACCGCAATAGCCCATAAATATACCGTACTGCTGCTTTTGCGGCACGACTACGATCTCGCCGACCTCGTTCTCCTTAAGCTCGTTGCCGTCTTCATCAACTATCATGGTGTTGTACAACGGCGTAGGCTTTCCGAGCGAGCCGGTCTTTGACTCTGTACCGACAAGATTACCGAGCATAAGCACGGACTCTGTTTGACCGAAGCCTTCCTTTAAGCACAGACCCGTCTGCTCATAAACCTTTTCAAACACAGAGGGATTCAAAGCCTCTCCGGCAGTGGTCAGGTGCTCCAGCGCCGATAAATCATACTTGCTCATATTACGCTTGATAAAATAACGGTAAACCGTCGGCGGCGCGCAAAAAGAGGTAACCTTGTATTTCTCCATTATCCGCAGCAGCTTGTGCGGTGAGAAGCTGTCAAAATCGTAAACCATAACAGCGCAGCCGCACAGCCATTGTCCGTAAATCTTGCCCCACGATGCCTTGCCCCAGCCTGTTTCGGCAACGGTTAGGTGAAGTCCCTTTTCCCGGACATCCTGCCAATATTTAGCGGTAATAATATGCGAAAGCGTGTAGGTGTGATTGTGCATAACAGCTTTCGGATAGCCTGTTGTACCGGAGGTAAAGTAAATC
>JAXJVI010000136.1:0-6724 GCA_036308615.1 Acutalibacteraceae bacterium
TCCTCCGCATAGCGGAGGGTTTCGAGGATTTCTTCATCATTAATAAATTCCTCTGACTTTAAGGATTTTGGATTGTACCGTGACATTAACTATTACTTCCTTCTCGTTTTATTGAATATTAAAAGGCTTTTTGTCCCCTCTTGCGGTGACGATTTTGTAGCCTATTGATTCCATTCTTCTGTTAAGACAGCTTTTACACTGAGCCGATTCCTCACCCGTACAGATTTTATTATCGTACAGCTCATATTTTTTGCGTACCGCCACGGGGGAGAGATTCGGCATAACAACATTGGCGCCCGCTAAAATGCCTTGCTCACGCCCTGTCGGATTAATCGTACCGAGTGCCGTGGTGGCGGGTAATAAAAGGCTCGGGTCGATAAGTCTTAAGAGCGAGAGTAAAAACAGGGTGAGCTCAAGCGCTCCCGCCGAAAAATCCCTAAAGGGTGTCGCCCCGTGGGGAATAAAGGGGCCTATTCCGCACATAGCGGGACGGAACTGCTCGACAAACTTTAAATCGGCCGCTAAAGAGCCATTGGTCTGATAGGGGGCGCCCACCATAAAGCCGCAACCCGTTTGGAAACCTATTTTCTTTAAATTTTTAAGACAGTTAATACGGTTTTCAAAGGACAAATCCTCAGGATGGAGTTTTTTATATAATTCGGGGTCTGCCGTTTCGTGGCGGAGCAAATATCGGTCTGCCCCCGCGTCAAAGAGCGCCTTGTAGCTGTCGTAGCTCCGTTCGCCGAGCGAAAGCGTTACCGCACAGTCGGGATATTTTGTCTTAATTTTGCAAATCAGGTCACAAAGCAGCCCGTCGGTAAAGAAGGGGTCTTCGCCGCCCTGTATAACAAAGGTGCGAAAGCCAAGTTCGTACCCCTCTTCACAGCAGGAGAGGATTTCCTCCTCACTTAGGCGGTAACGGGAACAGTTTTTATTACTGTGCCGTATACCGCAATACAGACAGTCGTTTTTGCAAATGTTGCTAACCTCAATCAATCCGCGGACATATACATCATTGCCGTAAACCGCCTGCCTTGCCGCTACGGCCTTTTTTGCCGCATAATCTGCAAGCTCGGGTGTTCTGCGGTCAAGCAACAGCTCATATTCTTCTAAAGACAGGCTGTGCTCTTTTTCCAGCTTATCTATCAGTAGGCAGTTCTTATTCGGCATTGGTAAACACATTTGAGTAGGCGGTCTTTACGCTTACACCGTCAATCGTCCCGATTTTTCCCGCAAGCGCCGCAATGGTGTCCTGCGGGGCGTCGATCGCGATAGACACAATATTAATTTTTTTCTCTCGGTAGGGAAGACCCATTCTGCCTATGATATACTGCCCGTATTCGTGCAAAAGGGAGTTCAGAGTTTCTACCGAATCAAGATTTTCAACAATAATGCCCATAACGGCAACCCGTGTTTCCATTTTTCATTCTCCTTTAAAATAAAATAAAAAGACCGCATCGGTGTTATGATGCGGTCAGATATGCCAAAAGAAA
Organism: Acutalibacteraceae bacterium; assembly: GCA_036308615.1. GTDB lineage: Bacteria > Bacillota > Clostridia > Oscillospirales > Acutalibacteraceae > UBA737. The sequence goes on from JAXJVI010000136.1 coordinate 1,494, forward strand.
ATAATACTTTTATCCGTGCATCTTTCACCTCGGAATCCCGCGAATACCGTGCGGAAAACTTCATGTCAGATTGTAGAAGTATTATATCACATTATTTCACCCTCGTCAAGTGTTGTCAGGAAGATTAAAATCCTTTTTGCCGCGCAAATAACGGCCTATATATGCCTACTTATTATTGTACTTGCATTTTGTGACAATTTAGTGTATAATTCGTAATATAACAAATATAAACTATAACATCCGAAAAGAGTTTTATTATGTTTAAAAAATTTGAATCATCGTTGCTTTTACTGACTAAACTGCTTATGTTTTGCCTTTGTGCTGCGGTTTTCTTTTTGATTTACGGTCAAAAATATGCATTTTTGCTTATTCCTACCAGAACCTCTATAGTTACCTTGGGCGTTTTCGCAATTATGTATATGGCGATGACTGTTATATACGGTGGCTTTGATATAGGAAAGCGCAAAAGCAAGCCTATAATTAATTCACTTATTCTTTCGGTGCTTTTTACGGATATTGTGGCGCACTTCTTTATGTGTATAATGAATGTAACCATTGTTCATAACGGTAAGTTCGCGTATGAGTACCCCCTGCTTTTGTTGGCGGTTTATATTGTTCAGGTCTTTTTGATTATCTTAATGTCCTACACCTGTAACGACCTGTATTTTTCATTTAAAAAGCCGCAAAACTGTATCATCGTAACAAGAATTGCCGAGCCGACCGAAGGCATTATTGCCAAGGTTGGGCGTTATAAAAAGCAGTACAATATAACAAAGGTCGTTTATATTAATCAACCTGATATTTTTAAGGAAATTGACAAGGCAGACGCGGTGTTCTTTTATAATCTTTCGGTTTCCGAAAGGAACGCGTATGTCGAGTATTGCTATCACTTTAAAAAGGATATTTATTACAGCGTTGAGCTGTCTGATATTGTGGCTTTGAGCGGAAAAAGGGTTTATTTCGACGATAAATCAATGATACAGGCTTCCGTTAAGGGCATCACCTTTGAACAAAGAATTATAAAGCGGTTAATGGATTTGCTTATTGCGGGCTTCGGGCTTTTAATAACCTCCCCGATTTTCCTTGTTACCGCTATTTGCATCAAGGCGGAGGATAAAGGCCCGGTATTCTATAAACAGAAGAGGGCGACCTATGCGGGCAGGTCTTTCGATGTGCTTAAATTCCGTTCAATGAGAACCGAGGACGGTTCTATTCACCGCTCTGTCACAAAGAACGACGATCGCATTACTCGGGTTGGAAGGGTTATCAGAAAATTCAGGATTGACGAACTGCCTCAGCTTATCAATGTTTTGAAAAGCGATATGAGTATAGTGGGACCGCGTCCTGAAATGCTTGAAAATGTTGAGAAGTATACTAAGGAGCTTCCCGAGTTTGCCTATCGCCAACGCGCAAAGGCGGGGCTTACGGGTATGGCGCAGATTTACGGAAAGTATAACACTTCTCCTAAGGACAAGCTTGTACTTGACCTGACCTATATTAATCAGTACAGCGTTTGGCTTGATATTAAGCTGATTTTCAGGACTCTGCTTGTTTTGCTTACTCCCGACCAGAGTACCGAGGCATTTGAAGAAAAATCAGAAGATAAAAAAACTAAATAAAGCTTTTGGCTTTTAATAAGAAGGGGCTGTTAAAAAACACAACAACTCCAAAGGCGGATTAATTAAGCAAAAATAAAATAAACAAGCTTGGCAAAAGCAGGAAAATAAGGCTAATGCCAAGCTTATTTGCTTTTTAAGAGACAAATCGGGGTTTGTAGGGGGATTGAAAAATAGCCTCCCTTGCCTAAAGGGAGGGGGACCGCCGAACGGCGGTGGAGGGATACAATTTGGTCTCTACAGACCTAAATATCCCCCAGTCTCGCTCCGCTCGACAGCCCCCTTTAGGCAAGGGGGCCTTATTATCAGCTAATCAAAGACCCCTACAAACCCCGATTTTTTTTACAGCCACTTTAATCATATTTCTAAAATTTCGGCGCCGAGCATATCTGCCTCTTGCCTTGAATGGGTTACTAAAATTAACGCTCTGCCGGATAGGCTCTTTGATATATGCCGTGCGGCTAAGGCGGTATTGTTCCCGTCGAGTCCCGTAAAAGGCTCGTCAAGGACAAGAAAGTCGTAATCCGCGGAAAGCGCGCGGGCTATCGCGGCCCTTCTCTGCATACCGCCCGAAAGCTTGGCAGGCAGACTGTCTGCGGCGGCTTCAATACCTAACGCCTTTAAATGGTATAGTGCGGTGTTTTCGTCCGCGCCAATGAGGGTTATATTTTGCAAAACGGTTTTAAAGGGTAGAAGTCGGTTTTCCTGAAATACGGCGGCGGGGCGCAATGCTCCGTCCTTTTTAATTTTGCCGCTTTGGGGCTTTTCAAGCCCTAAAATCAGCCTCAGCAGGGTTGTTTTTCCGCATCCGCTTTGCCCGAAAATACAAATACGGGAGTCCTTTTCAATTTTAAGAGAAAGGTTTTCAAGCACCTTTTTTTCGCCGTAGGCAAAAGAAATGCGATCAATGCTTATCATTTGAAAACCTCCTTGTTACCCACTTTACAAGTAATTCAAGGGAGATGGAAAGCAGGGCTACCGTGGCGGTCACAGCGAAAACCCGCGGGGTTTCAAGGTAAAGCTTGGCGTCCTGTAAAAGCTTGCCGAGGGAGTTCACGGGTCGGCATATAACCTCCGCCGCCACACCCGATTTCCACGCAAATCCGAGGGCGGAGGTAGCGGATGCCGCAAACGATGGCATAATGAGCGGTATTTTGATTTCAAAAAGGATTTTTGCGGGTGAAATTCCGAATGTTCTTGCCATTTCAAGGTATTTTGGGTCAATGCTTTCAATTCCGCTCTGTACGGCGGTCCATACCAAAGGCAGCACCATAAGAAAGGAAATAAAAACCGCAAGATAGGTGCTTTTTATCCATACAAGGGCTAAAATTATAAAGGAGGCGACAGGTACGGCTCTTATAAGGTGGAGCAGGGGAGAAAAAACCGCCTTGAAGACCTGAAATCTTGCGGAAAGCACCGCGCCGGCTGTGCCCACTGTCACGCCGAGTATGTAGCCTGCCGTAATCCTTGACATTGAATACAGCACCGCTCGCCAAAATTCGGCGGTGCTGCCGAGCTCAAGCAAGGTTAAAAGAACCGCCTTCGGGTAGGGGATTAAAAGCTCCTGTCCGACAGCGGCGGCGGATAACTGCCATACCGCGAGCCAAAGCAGCGATACGGCAGTCCACTTGAGAAATTTTTTAAGGTTATTTTGCTTCATAATAGAAGTTGTCGTCGGGCAATTCGCCGCCTACGCTTGCGGGATTGCAGTCATAAAGGAACTTGAGGTAAGCCGAAAGATCGGTTTTAAGCTCTTTTCCGTCTTCAAATACTATATTGCAGTAAGGAATGGCTTTTTTTGCGATTGGCTCGGCGGCAACAATACCGTATTTTACGCAAAGAGCTGCGGCGCTGTCAATATCGGTGTTAACGCTCTTAATAGAGTCCTCATATTCCTGAAGGAATATTTTAACCGCCTCGGGGTTCTGCTCGATATATTCCTTGCGGGCTACAATACAGCCCATTACAAGCTTAGCGTCACTTACCCTGTCCCACTCGTCGTTCATATCAAGAACGATTTTCGCGCCTTCGTTTTTAACGGTAATGGTTGTCGCTACGGGCTGGGGAGCTATAGCTATAGCCTTTTCGTTCTGCGCAAAGGCTGTTACAAGCTCGGTCGGCTGGGCAACGAAGTTGATTGTTACATCCTCTCCTGCCTTAAGGCCGTTTTTCTCCAGAATATAGTTGATGATATATTCGGGGTTTGCGCCCTGACCCGTTGCGTAAATCGTTTTACCCTTAAGTGAGGCAATGTCGGCAACCTCTTCCTCGCCCTTTGTTACAAGGCAGAGAACGCCTAATGTGTTAACAGCTAAAACCTTGATACCGCCGTTTGTTTTTTTGTAAAGGGTGGAGGCAAGGTTGGTGGCTACTGCCGCTATGTCGGCTTCCCCGTTTGTAAGCTTGGCTACAATTTCATCGTTACTGCCTAAAATGCTCGCGGTGTAGTCGAGTCTGCCTGTTTTATCCTCCGCCTTTTGCATAAGGGGAGCAAGACCGACGCCCGTAGGGCCTGAAATGGCAAAGATGTTACACTTTGTATCAAGCTTTTCGGGGAGGGAGGATTCCTGCTTGGAGGAATCGGAGGGCGCTGTGCTTGAGGCACTTTGGTTGCCGCACGCCGCAAGGCTTAATACCATAAACGCGGCTAAAAGAAGGCTAATCAGATTTTTCATTGTTAATCACCTGTATCCTGTTATTTTTCCTGATAATATAACCGTTTTTTTCAAGTGTATCAAGGCTTCGGTAAAGACTTGCTCTTCCGAGCCCCAACATCTTGCTTAGCATGGTCATACTCTCGGGCAGATAAGCGTACCCGGAGCCGTTTGCGGCGGAATTAAGATATTTTAGCACCGTATCCTCCGCACTCTGGCAGGAAAGCACGCTTAATCGGTTGTTAAGGAATCTTACTTTGTCGGAAAGAAAGGTAATATAATTGACGGCGGTTTTGGGATATTTTTCAAAAAGTGCAGTTAAGCTCTCCTCGGAGATAAACAGAATCTCCATATCGGTTTCTGCGGTAACGCGGCTTATATATTCATCACTGCCGCCGAAAACTGCCGCCGCACCGAAGCACATTCCGGGTGTAAATTTTTTCATCACCACGCCGCTTGCGTTGTTGGTCTCGGCGACGGCACTTCCTGATATAACAAGTGCTACAGCCCGGGAAAAATTATGCTCGGAATATACCGTTTCGCCCTTATTGAATTTTACCGCCTCGGGGAAAGAGCGGATAATTTCCTCCCTGTCGCCGAAGCTTAAACCATCAAATAAAAACAAGCTATCGTATACAGACATAAGACTCCTTATATTTGTCTCAAATGAGACAGTTTACCATATTATAACATATGTATATTATTTGTCAAGGATAAAAAGCTAAAAATGAATCATAAAATTTAATGAATAAATTAGTTTTTTTGTTAATTTGCTATTGACAAATGGGCAATAAAAGGATATAATATATTGGTCTCGGCGATACGGCTGTATAGCTCAGTTGGCTAGAGCATGCGGTTCATACCCGCAGTGTCATTGGTTCGAATCCAATTACAGCCACCAATGGCCCGGTGGTCAAGAGGCCTAAGACACCGCCCTTTCACGGCGGTAACACGAGTTCGA
>JAXJVI010000137.1:0-1525 GCA_036308615.1 Acutalibacteraceae bacterium
GTCTATCATAGTGACGGCGCATATAGCGGCGTTCACCTTTCCCACGCCGCAAACCGCCACAACGACGTCCTTGCCATTGAGCTTACCGCGCGTGTATATCATGCCGTATCTTTCGATTTCTTCGATGTTTTCAAGGAGCGATATAATACCGTCTGCCTCAACCTGCATTGCACATATAATTCCGATCATTTTATTTCTTCCTTTCAGATTATTATTTTATCAATCAAAATTGCCTGTCTGATACATTATAACCGACAGCGCCGCAAGCGGAGCGGTTTCGGCTCTCAGTATCCTCTTTCCCAAAGTCGCGGCTGCAGCTCCGCTTTTTATCGCAAGCTCTGCCACCGCAGGCTCAAAGCCGCCCTCGCTGCCGATAAATATCCCGATCGTCCCGGGCTTGCTTTTCAGGATCTCCCTGACCGGTGCGCCGCCCTCCTCATAAAAGAACACAGTCGCGTCATTTGCCCTTGAAAGCTCAGCAGCTTCATCGAAGGAAACACAGCCGCACACCTCGGGAATTATCCCCCTGCGGCTCTGCATTGCGGCGTTAAGCGCGATTTTCTGCCAACGGACGCGCTTTTTATCAAGAGACTTTTTATCGGGACGGGAAACGCACCGCGCCGAAATAACGGGCACGATTTTACTCACGCCCAGCTCTACGCATTTCTGAACGATATAATCCATTTTATCGCCCTTGGGAAGCGCCTGATACAGTGTGACAAAAACATCAGGCTCGTTGTGGCAGGGCTTGCGGCTCTTTACACACAGCATATTATCTCCCGCGTACTCACATTCGCACTGAATACCGAGCGGCGTCACCACCGTCACGTCCTCTCCGTCGCGCAGGCGCAGAACCTTTGCGTGCGCGGCATTCTCTCCGCTCAGAAAATATGAGCCGGATTCTATCTCCGACTCGCTGAAAAACCAAGCCATAATTATCCTCCAATCGCGAATACCAAAAATAAACACAAATAAAAATATAAAGATATAAAGAAAAGAATTGAAAAGCCGTCAGAAAAGTGTTACAATAGAGTTACAACGAGGAAAGAGAGGTAACATTATGGTAACATTGACAGATGTTGATATTATTCAGCTTTTAAGAAAAAACCACATCAATCAGGATACGCTTCAGGAAAATGTCGTTGCAAAGCTCCGTGAAACGGGCAGGCGCGTTGCCACCGCCGAAAGCTGTACGGGCGGACTGATAAGTGAAAGAATAACCCGCGTAAGCGGCTCAAGCGAGGTGTTTGACTGCGGAGTCTGCTCATACGCCAATTCAATAAAAACAAAGCTTTTGGGCGTCAGCGAGGAAACTTTGACCGTGCTGGGTGCGGTGTCGGCTGAAACCGCCATGCAAATGGCAGAGGGCGTAAAAAAGCTTTCGGGAGCCGACATAGCCGTCAGCACAACGGGAATCGCGGGACCAACGGGAGGAACCGCCGAAAAGCCCGTCGGCTTGGTGTATTTGGGGGTGTGCCCCAAAGAAAAAACATATGCAATCAAGCTCATGCTCGGCGGAATTAAC